>CAJWOD010000044.1 GCA_913044145.1 uncultured Nitrospina sp.
GAGATTTTAAAGCATGTTTTCCTATCTATTTTTTATGAAATAACACTAAGGGGATTAGTTTAATGAAGGTTTATTCTTATAGTAAATGCGGAACTTGTAGAAATGCCATTAAGGATTTAGAAGAGAAAAAAATCAAATTTGAGGTGATTGATATCACTGAAAATCCACCAAGTAAAAAAGTTCTCAAATCTGCGGTCAAAGCAAAGGGATTGCAAAAATTATTTAACACAAGCGGCGTTCAGTATCGCGAACTAAAGATAAAGGATAAACTAAAATCCATGACCGAAGCGCAAGCGATTGACTTACTTGCTTCAAATGGTCGCTTAATTAAAAGACCGATTGTAGTGGATAAAGATAAAATAACAATTGGCTTTAATGCCGATGAGTATAAACAGGTCTGGGGAAAATAGTCGCTTTACAAGATGGATTTAATTTTTATTGCAACCAAACTTAAGAATCACTTTCCACTTAATCAAAAGGTGTTAGAACCACACCCCAAAAAGGCGGCGATTCTGGTTATGCTTTATCCCAAGCATAATAAAACCTATGTGTTGATGATAAAGAGAGCATTACACCTTAAATCCCATGCAGGAGAAATAGGTTTTCCCGGCGGGGTCTATGAGAAAGATAAAGATGAAAACATTTTAGCAACCGCACTCCGGGAAACCCAAGAGGAAGTAGGGGTCCAAGTAGAATTCTCGCAAGTGGTAGCACAGCTTCCTATTGTAAATACTAGATTGGGATTCGAGATCACACCTTTTGTTTCTGTATTCTCATCAGTTATGGAATTTAAGCTAAAAGAAGATGAGGTGGAAGAAATACTAGAAATCCCATTGACTTCTTTACTAGCTACGCAACAACAGGATTTTAGTTTTAGTCCAGAACAGGACATGGTGATGTACTGGTTTAAACACAATAGGATTTGGGGGGCTTCTGCGCAAATTTTACGAGAAATAATGAGGTAATAATCTGAAAGCATTTTTCATCATTCCTAATCAGGCTGTTATAATATATGGGTTTGATTATTGAAAAAACCCAACCTAATAGAATTCTTTGACAACTTCTATGAATTCCAAAGATCGGTTAATTTTTGCTCTGGATGTGCCAGATAAGAAAGAGGCCCAACGTTTGGTAAAGCTACTGCATGATTCTGTAGGCTGCTTTAAAGTGGGGCTGCAGTTATTTGTTCAAGAAGGTCCTGATATTTTAAAACTAATAAAAGATCATTCAACAGCAGATATTTTTCTGGACTTGAAACTGCATGATATCCCCGCGACGGTTCGAGGGGCTTTAAAGTCTGCGGAAAAATTAGGCGTGAGATACATCACTATTCATTCGATGGAAGGTGAAGCAATACTCGAAACATCAAAAGAGATTAAGGATTCCGGCCTTGAAGTATTGGCTGTTACCTTGCTAACTAGCATGGACGAGGAACAACTACACGCTTTAGGCTTTGAGAAAGATACTAAAATTTGCGATGTTGTTTTGGATAGGGCATTGCGAGCTAAACAATCTGGATGTTCCGGTATCATTTGCTCAGGCGAAGAAATTGCCCAAGTAAAACAAAAATGCGGAAAACATTTTAAAGTTGTCGTACCAGGCATTCGACCAGAATGGAGCCAAATCTCTTCGGACGATCAGAGCCGGATTTCTACACCTAGGAAAGCCATTAAAGAAGGTGCTGATTTGATAGTAGTGGGTCGTCCTATCCGTGATGCTGAGACACCCGAAGAAGCTGCTCGAAAAATTGTTTCAGAAATTGATCCCTAATAGTGGTTTAAGGGGGTTTGATAACTGTGCCCAATTACTTCAGAATAAAGTTTTTTTTTATAGCTTTAGCTATTCTAGCTATCTATAGCTATGGTTGGAGGGTAACAGAAATTAACTTGGGTGATTTGTTTCGCGATTTCCATTTAGTAAAACCTCTTGTCAAAGAACTTACGCAACCTGATTTATTTTCCCGCGAAAAGAAAAGCCAGACTACAGAAATTGATTTTTTTCTGAAGGCAGATTTAAATAAAAATCAAGACTCAGCCGGTTCAAATGAAAAACGCCAACTGGTTTTATCCCAAAGTTCCGGGCAAATTGGGGACCGATTGACGATATCAGGGCGTCGTTTAAAGCCCAATTCTGAAGGCACATTATTTTGGGTCAATGAGATCGAGCAAGAATTCCCCCTGGGAAAGTTTGAAACTGACCCGACCGGTAAATTTCAAAAAGATATAACGGTGCCACCAAGTGCCCGAGGAAACCGGCAAATAGTGAGGGCTATTGTAAGCTGGCCTGAAGGATCTTTGCAGGCCAGTGATACCTTGCGCCTGACATTTGATAAAATGGTAGAAACTCTTTTTCTTGCTTTGATGGCCACCACCTTCGCAATATTAATTGCGATTCCATTGAGCCTCTTGGCCTCTAGCAATCTAATGACAGAAACCCTTCTAGGAACGATGATTTACTATGTCATACGAACAACACTAAATTTATTGCGGTCTATCGAACCCTTAATTATGGCAATCTTGTTCGTGGTTTGGGTCGGCATAGGTCCTTTCGCAGGAGTTTTGGCTCTAGGAATTCATTCAATTGCTTCCTTGGGAAAACTTTTTTCTGAGCAAATTGAGAGTATTGATACAGGACCTGTCGAAGCAATTACCTCGGTAGGAGCGAAGCCTCTTCAGGTAGTGCTATTTGGGGTTTTGCCGCAGGTGATTTTGCCTTTTCTGGCACTTAGCTTTTATCGTTGGGATATCAACGTACGGATGTCAACTATCATCGGTTTTGTAGGCGGAGGCGGGATTGGTTTTCTTCTGCAACAATGGATCAATCTTTTGAAATACAACGAAGCGGGCACGGCATTATTCACTATCGCGATGGTTGTAATTACCCTCGACACTCTAAGCGCAAAAATCCGAGAAAAAATTAAATAACAACTAGAATATATTTTAACTTAAATGGATAAGGTGTAACCCCTAAGGCTAATTTAAAATCTTATTTTTTTCTTGTTCCACTTATAAGGAGGAGCGAGGTGATTGAAAATTTTAATAAACTGATTTCCAGATTCAGGAATTTTTAGAACTTGTTTTGTTAACAAAATTTCTTCTGAAGTATATCTACGGCCGTAATATGCTAGGTTGGCATCTAAATCAGCAGTTATAACGGTTCCTTTTAAAGAAACCCCACCAAATACGCCTTTGCTTCTGGAATATGAATAAATTTCTCCCTGCATAAATACGTCAGCAGAAGCTTCGGCATGGCGCCCTATTGGTCCCGCTGAAATTGCAATGTCAGCCCCTAAGGAAAGTTTCTCCTTCAACAACCCTTCGATTCCCCTTTGTGACATAACGAGAAGAATTAGATCAATGGCTTCTGCCCCGATTTGGAACCCAAAGCTAGCACCTGTAGTATATAAAAAAGCAGGGGGTCCCCATTTACCGGTGTCTGATGCGCGAATAGATGCGATCCCTTTCCCATATCGACCACCTAGAAAAAAACCCGCTTTAAGCATTGTTGGGAATACGATGATAGCTTTGGCTTTAGATATAAGACTCATAGGAATCTTCTGATCCGGTGAATTCTGAATCTCATCCAAAATCATTTGTGATGTGCGAAGAATTTTTCTTTGTTTGTTACCATCCCCTTGAGCCCAGGCTACGCTCGAAACCAATAGAATTAAAATAATACTGGAGAAAAATAATTTCATTGGACCCCCAAGTTAATTATCTGCTCATACTATAATCAATTTATACTTTTAACTCAACACCTTTGAAATGTAGACAAATTAAAATAAACTTTGCTCTTTTCTCTTTACCACTTTACCATGCGCGGTGATGATCAAAGAAAATGCTATAAAATTTTTAGGGATCAACGGAATACTTTCTGAAAAACTGGAAGGTTTTGAGCACCGTCCCCAGCAAGTAAAAATGGCTCAAGCAGTCGAAACAGCTTTTAGCCAAGCTAAGCACCTTATTGTTGAAGCAGGAACGGGAACGGGGAAAAGCCTTGCTTACCTTATCCCGGCAATTCTTTGGGCAGTAGAAAATAATAAAAAGGTTGTAATTTCTACTTATACCAAAACCCTCCAACAACAGATACTTAATCACGACATTCCTTTTCTTCGAGAAAAACTAGGTATTTCTTTTCGTTATGCTCTATGCATGGGCAATGAAAACTATCTTTCCTTACGCAGGCTGGAACGCTCAGCACAAACAGGTTTATTTAATAAAGCTGATGAAGAAGAACAGAGGAATGAAGTTTTTAGCTGGGCTGCAAAAACTGAAACGGGTTATCGAAGTGATCTGCCTTTTGAAGTAATGCCACAAGTCTGGGAAGAAATGGGAAGACAAAAGGATCTCTGTCTAGGGAAAAATTGTAAAACTCATTCATCCTGTTTTTATTTTAAAGCCAGAAAGAAATGGTTTGGGGCTCATTTATTAATTGTGAATCATCACCTCTTTTTTGCAAATGTTGCAAATTCTGGTGCCGTACTACCAGCTTATGACGCGGTGGTGTTTGACGAAGCGCAAAACCTCGAAGACGCCGCTACTCAATTTCTAGGGCTGGAAATTTCAAACTCGAACCTTTTTTATTTTCTTGATCGATTACATAATCCGCGTACTAAGAAAGGATTATTAACACGGCTAGACCATGCCTTAGTGCCCCACGTTAGAAAACTTACTATGACTGTTCGACAGGCTGTCGAAGCATTCTTTGCTCATTTTATAGAAGAGTATGGTAGAGAGGATCGCGTGGTCCGTTTCTACAAACCACCTATTCTAGACAATGGAATTTATGTCCCCATGGAAACACTTCGTGCAAACTTGAAATCTCTAGAAACAGGATTACATTCTGAAGAAGACAGGATAGATGTAGCAGCAGTAGCTGAAAGATGTTTTGAATTTAACAATACCATATCGGCCATTCTTAACCAGAATTTTTCAGGATATGTTTACTGGATTGAAATCATAAAAAGAAAACGAATTACGCGAGTTGTCTTGAAAGGTGTTCCTATTCATGTATCAGAAGAACTCCACACGCAGGTTTTTGATAAATTAGATCGTATGATCATGACCTCTGCAACATTAACTACCAGTAAAAATTTTGAATTTATTAAAGAACGTTTGGGATACCGCCCTACTGAAGAATTACTTCTTGATGCTCCATTTGACTACCCAAGTCAGGCATTATTGTATGTCCCTCGCGATCTTCCTGAACCAGGGAGTGAAGCTGGGCCCTATGTGGAAGAACTTTCAGATCGGTGTAAGGAACTTATTATGGCATCGGGCGGGAAAACTTTTATTTTGTTCACCAGTTATGCATTGCTTAATCAAATTTATGAAAAACTTGATGATTGGAGCCTTCCATTTCCATTAATTAGGCAGGGAGATTTGCCAACAACTTTGATGATAGATAAGTTTAAAGAAAAACCCTCAGTAATATTTGGTACCAATGCTTTCTGGCAGGGTGTAGATATACCCGGGAAAGCATTGCAAAGTGTTATCATCACCAAACTGCCATTCGATGTCCCCAAAGAACCGCTAACAGAAGCAAGAATAGAAGAGCTTAAGAGCCAAAATATCGACCCTTTTTCACATTATCAAATCCCACGAGCTATCATTCAGTTAAAACAGGGGTTTGGAAGATTAATCAGGAAAAAAACCGATAAAGGTGTTGTATCCCTTCTTGATTCGAGGATCAGCAAAAGGGGTTATGGAAAAAAATTCATCACCTCACTTCCCGTCTGCCCAGTAGCTACGCAAATAGATGAAGTAAGAAATTTTTTTTCTAAGGGAAATTCATTCTGAGTTGACTGAGGTCTAAAATTAATGAATCAGTAATTTGTAGGTGCCAAAATAGGTGTATAAACAAAATTTGCGAGAATAGTTAATTTGTCACGTTGGATATTTTTTGGAAACGGATAAAATGGAGCTGCCTCTTTAACTGCTTTAAGCGCCGCAACATCAAGAATCTCATGCCCAGACTTCTCAACTAAGTGCACTCCCATTAAATTTCCATCTTTAGAAATACGAAACGTTAATGAGAGATCACCACTGATACCTCTTTCTGCCGCGGTCACAGGATAAATCCAGACTCGCTCAATTTGATGTTTAATGCGGGCAAAATAGTCAGCATATTTCACTTCCTTTGTATCTAAAGATATAGGTTCATTATCATCGTAATCCTCCAACAAATCTGTATCCATAGAAGCAAATTGTTCTGCGTCTAATCCGTCTAAAAGAGCCAGCGTATTAACCTTCCCATCCTTTTTTATGGTTGAGGGTTTCGACTTTTGAATCTTCTCAGGAGTTATAGATTTGAAGATTCCTATATCTGACTCAGGTAACGGTTCTTTTCTAGGTTTTATGTGGGGGGTTTTTTGAAAATTTTTTTTGGGGACGATATTTTTGTTTTGAGTTCTACTTGCCCTAGTTTTACCGATCGCTCTTTTAGGTTTTGGAACAGCAGATTTTTTTCTCCTATAAATTTTTTTAGGTGTTATTTTTTTGTTTAAATGGGGTCGGCGATCAAATTTTGCAAGAAGGTCATCCCTTGTCGGTTTTTCTGCTTTTAAGGGAGGTTTTGGGGTATCAACATTTTTTTTTACCTTTGAACCCATCGGATTTTTTGTTTCAAAATATTTTACCTGAATTGGAGGAGGGCCTTTAACTGTTTTCTCTTGAACAGGTATCAACATATGAGTAATTAAAAATGAAATATGGATACCCACAGAAAGTAAAATAAACCTGGATAACCGAGTTCTATTTAGCGGGTTATTTTTGGCCCAATCTATTTTTCTTTTGCGCAAAGTTAAAACCTAAAAAATATCCTATTATAAAGTTGACCTTATTTAAATATTATAGCGTAGTTTTCAAACCATTCATAAACTAGAGGGGGCTGTTAAGGTGCTTCGTCTAATTTTGAATTAATTAGTTTGCACTTTTTCTTATACCAGCTATAAGCCTGTTTTACTTCGGGTGAATTTACATTTGGAGAAATATAATTTCCACCCGAATCAAAAGGTTCGTAATCCATTTTCAAGCTACGGTAAATATGGTTTAGGTAGGAGGGAAAATTCTCGTACATGGGGATTTTCTTTTTTAATAAAGGCATATCTTTTTCTCGAAACTTCATCAATTCTTTTCCAAAAGGGTGGATTTTTTCTAGCCCCCTTCCTTCACTTTGATTGCCTGCGAAATGAGTCAAGGACTCAAAATCTTCCCAGTCTTCCAGAGCATCCACATCTGCAACAAAAGATGGATCATCATGCAAGTTAGTAGTTATTGGTATATTTAGGAGATTTGAAATGCTTTTATGAAAATTTCTTCTCGACATTCCAAATTGATATTTATCCTTTGGAAAAATTTTTTGTACATGAGATCGAAATGTAAAAGCATGATCAACTAAATAGGGTAGGGCTTTGAAAAAACGAACAGGGTTTTTTAAAGCCATTTTTATTCCGGCATTAATAATTTGACCATCTTTTCTTGAGGAGTGTAAGTAATCAATAATCACAGGGTCTATCGTCTCAAGGTTGATAGGGTATAAATTGGGTTCCTTTAATTCATGCAAATCATCTTCATGGTCATTGAGAATCCGATAATGATAATTTCTTTTTACAAATTCACTACCCGGTTTTTCATTAAACTCAGGGAACATATTTTGACGTGAATTCAACCAAAGAATAATGTTATGGTTCCGGTTGCCCTTAAAGCCCAAAACTTTTTCAAGGTCATATAGAAAAGGTAGATCACCGGGCTGAAATAAAATCAGTTCGTTATCTTCAATTGAAAGCTTATTTCTGCCCAAACTCAAGGTTTGAAGAAGGTTTAGGTTTTGATCATCTTCTCGAACAAATTTTATTGTTTTCCCATAAGTGTCCACTGTGCTCAAAAAAAGTTCTAACACACGTTGCACTTCAGTCGATCCTATAACAACAATTTCCTTAAGGCTCGAGCATAATAAATTTCCTAAGGCATAACACATCACTGGAATGCCATGAATCAAAAATAAAAATTTTAGACGGTCAATTTCATCATCTTTAGAGCGCAGAATGAGATGGCTAACACCATTCTTGCCCGCTGCTATTTCACTTTTTGCTTTTGCAATACTTAGATCATCAGCCAACTTTCGGGAGTCATATTTGTTGTGGCTGAAACTGACTATGCATTTTTCAATTTGAATTTTATTTTTTGTTGCGAGCATAAATTTAAAGGATGATATTATTTTTTAGCTTTTAGTAGTTGCTCTTGTTAATTTATCTGGTTGCGCACCCGAACTCAAAAATATGTAATGCTGATTTTAAGACTTTTAAAAAAACTAACACTTGTTGTCTAAAAAATGGCCTTGCTAGATTGAGCAAATTTCAAAGCTTGAATTTCCAATCATCCACTTTCGAACATATGGGTGTCAACTTTTGCTACGTTTTAAAGCGATCCTGATTCAACCTTTATTTTTCACCTTCGCTAGAATTTTGACGTTTTTTTAAACCCTAAATTTTATATAAACATATGTATTATTTGACAAATATGACCCCTTGGGTATAGTATTTTATAACCATGAAAAAAAACCTTGACTTAAAAAGTTTGAGTATAA
Organism: uncultured Nitrospina sp.; assembly: GCA_913044145.1. GTDB lineage: Bacteria > Nitrospinota > Nitrospinia > Nitrospinales > VA-1 > UBA8687. The sequence goes on from CAJWOD010000044.1 coordinate 8,587, forward strand.
TCGGCGAAAGTAAGCCTATATGTGATGTTTTTGACGTTGTTGCACGTGCTGCTGGATCGCAAAGTACTGTCATGATTTACGGTGAGAGTGGCACGGGAAAAGAACTCATCGCTCGAGCCTTACATATGAATAGTCTGCGCGCCTCTAAACCTTTTATTGCTGTTAACTGCGGAGCCATTCCTCACGAACTTCTTGAAGGCGAGTTATTTGGTTACGAAAAGGGTTCATTCACCGGAGCGGTCAACACGCGTATTGGCCGATTGGAATTAGCGAATCAAGGTACTATTTTTTTTGATGAAATAGGCGATATGCCGACTTCCCTGCAGGTAAAGCTTTTGCGGGTTCTGGCAGAAAGAGAAATTGATCGTATTGGCAGTGCGAAGCCAACCCCCATCGACATACGCGTAATTACTGCCACTCATAGAAACCTAGAAGAGTCCATTAAAGAAGGTAACTTTCGTGAAGATCTTTTTTATCGACTCAATATTATTCCAATCAACCTTCCCCCTCTGCGTGAAAGAAAAACGGATATTCCTCTTTTAGCGAACCACTTCTTAACACAGTTCAATGAAACTGGAGCACCCAAAACCATCAGTGATGAAGCGATGCAATTTTTGGTGAATTATTCTTGGCCCGGAAATATCCGTGAATTGGCAAATTTTGTAGAACGTATGGTGGTGTTGAGTATTGGTTCAACCATAACCCC
>CAJWOD010000045.1 GCA_913044145.1 uncultured Nitrospina sp.
GCTCACGGAAATCATACGAAAAAACGCCTACCCGTTTATTCCGGAAATGAATTGGGTACCCTAAGCCAAAGTTTTAACCAACTTTTAGATAGGTTGCAGGAAGAAAAGCGACAAAATAAAGATTAACCTATTGAAAAAATAGTTTTCGAGATTAGCAGACTCACTCATCGATGGATGTCGTTCTTGCTCGTACTGATAAATCAAGACCATTTTCTTTGAATTTATTTACCCATTCGTCTACCTTTGACATGACCCTGCGGTCCACAAATTTTGTTTCTGTTATATCCAGCGTGACTCGCTTCCCGTCTTTAAAAAAACGCTGGAGATGCTTTTGCAAAGGAATCCACGAGCTAAAAACAATGGAACCTCGTAAAGAAATTGTGACGGACTGATCCCCCGCAGGAATGATCTTCGCATTCAATCTAAAGATGGAGCCTCCGCGAATGAAGTGGAGGATAATTTTGATCCCAATTCCAATTAATAATCCCTTCAGAAGATCCGTAGCAAGTACACCAAATATGGTTGACACAAAAACAATAAACTGGTCTTTTCCCTCGCGATATACAGACACAAACTCATGGGGAGAAGCCAGACGATATCCTGTGATTACTAATAACGCCGCCAAGGCAGCTAAAGGTATAAGATTAATGACTTTTGGGATCAAGGCAACACAGAGAAGTAAAAACATGCCGTGATAAAAATTTGCAAAACGGGTTCTTGCTCCATTATCGATATTGGCCTTACTTCGAACAATTTCAGAAATCATTGGCAACCCACCAATGAAAGCCGAAAGGGTATTTGCTGTGCCAGTCGCTAACAAGTCTCGATCCAAATTTGTTTTTCTATCCCAGGGGTCGATCCCATCAATAGCCTTTGCGCTTAGTATTCCTTCCAAAGTTCCAATGATCGCAAATAAAAGCGTATATTTAATTCCAGTTTCCGTGGTTATTCCTGAAAAATCAGGAAAAGTTACGGCATTTAGTAAATTACCAGGCACATTGACTAAAAAATTTTTACCCAATTCGTAGGTTTGATTATTGAACGTATAAGATCCCTCAACCCCAATCGCTAAAAATATTCCCAATGGAACAGTTATGAATAGCATCAGCATTGGGGCAGGAATAACTTTGAATTTGGGATTTTTAACATAGCCATAACCTAAAACAATGATAATACCGATTATTCCGATTATTCCTACTTTGGGATTCATGTTTATTAAAAATGAAGGCATACCAGCAAGCAATTCCAGAGGAGAGCCCTGTGGATTCAACCCCATCAATACAGGAAACTGTTTTGAGATAATGATAATTCCAATGGAAGCCAGTAAACCGTGAATCGCCGCTTGTGGAACAAGTTTTATAAAGATTCCTGCACGAAAGAGTCCGAGGATAATTTGGTATACGCCGGCCACAACTCCAACACCAAGCGCTAAACGATAGGCCTGAAAGTCCTTCGCAGGGTCCTCCCCTCCTGTAAAACCAAAATCCTGAACGCAACCCAATGCAATAACGATCAAACCAGCAGCAGGTCCCTTAATTGTAAGTTCTGAATTACTAATGAAGGTGGCAAACAGACCGCCAATAATTGCAGTAAATATCCCGGCCACTGCAGGATAGCCTGAAGCCAGAGAAATTCCCAAGCACAACGGTAAAGCAATAAGAAAAACTAAAAACCCTGAGAGGATATCGTGTTTAAAGTGTGTTTTAAAACCCTTTAGATTCCCTTTAGGGGTTTCAGTAGAGTCGGATGACATATTCATGGATTTTGTTTCCTATTGTCTACACTTAAAAACAAATCCGCATTTCAATTGTGAACTAATAACAGTAAAAAGTTAAGATATTATAAATTTATTTAATACCTGAACGGAAGTTAATATGCTTGATCAACTTGTAACCCTGTTGTTGGTGGATAAGATGAACCAAGCTCGCATCAGTCAGCCCATAAATGTTTTGGGTAGAATCCAATATATAACAATAGGATAGCCATTGAAATTGAGCTTAACTATTAGCCCGGGAACAGGGTTGCAACTCCCCTTTGGGCTATATGATTAAAAAGAAAATTAATTAATCGGTTGCCACTCTTTCTGATATTGAAAAAAGAAAAATTTCTTGGTTTGAGGTTCTATAGCGACAAGATTGATCCATCGGTTTTTCGTCAATTGTTGCAAAAGTTCATGCCGCTCGACAAGCATCTCAATTCTTTCTAACGGTGCTTCAATGACACAAAATAACCGCATGGGCTCATGATAAGGTCTCTCACCATTGAAAATAGTTTGAAGCGGAAGCCCACAGCATAGATCACTTTCTGAGCCATACATGACTCCTATATTACCGGTCACATTGTGATACACCTTGCTGCCGGCCCCATAGACCATTGGGTCAACAGTCGAAAAATAATGTTCCATGTTGATCCAATTGGTAACTATCATAGGAGCGGTCATGATAATCTCCAGATATCTTCCATCCGGGTCCTGTGCGGGATCATAAGAATGTAAAAAAGTCCGGCCCTCAAAATTTATTTCCTGAGTCAGCGCTCGCCGTCCCATAACAAAAGCGGTGTGGTTGGATAACCCCCACTCAGGTCGAACCTGAGACCAGTCCATGCTACGCACCTTCGCGACAGGTGTTGCTTCCTGAATACCTTCCTTACCGGTGACATCCGGAAGGCGAAGGAGTCGTTCCAGATTGGTTTTTTCGCGGGCTTCCTTAAGCGCCTGTTGAAGTTTGATCAAATCTTGTTGATGTGTGGCCGGGACATCTTCCAAATCAGAAAGTATCACCTCATCTGTTACTGTGTCTTGTTGCCCTGGAATAAAATGAGTGTCTTGCGGAATGGTTAAACCTTTCTTTGCCAGTGTTTCCCTTACCTTTGGGTTGTTTGCCATGGCTGCAAGGGCTCGGGCGTTAGAAATCCCATGGTTTCCGCCGCAGGCCCCGCAATCTAAAGCTGATTCATAAGGATTGTTATCGGAAGTGCTGAAATGCCCACATAATAAAACGAGCCGGGCAAATGTTTTTGTGAACCCTAAAATCCTCAGCGCCGTTTCTACATATTTTAATTGTTCGGATGTGGTTAACCCTAGCTCCGCGATAGCTTGCATCTGATTATCCACATCTTCCTCATTCAGATTAAATTCTTTTCTGAGCGAATCAATACATTCCTTAAGATCAGCATCCTTCCACTTAAGCAAACGCAAAAGCTCATCTTCTTCTGGGCTGCCAGATTGAATCTGGTTCAGCGCTATTTTTCGTAAGCGCTCCACCTGATCATCCAGATCAGGTGAGCTGCTTTTATTATATTTTTCAATTAATAATTTATAAATAGTAGCCCGCTGTTTCGATGCAACCATGTCATAGGCTTCATCTGGCGAGATTTTGTCAACAGTAAGCTTAGTTCCCAAGGAAGTATCCAAACCACCTGTAATCCATGACATGGCTTTTTTAAACCATTTAGGTTGTAAGGTTTTGCCAAATAGTTTAAATCCAAAAAACCAACCAATAGCCTCGACCATAACGTAGGGTGTGACCACATTTTCTTTCAAATCATGTAGTAATGTATGCCCGGCCTTGGTTATTTCATGTCCTTCTAAAAATTTCTTCACCGCCTTATCTTGGTTGGCACGAGGAATTTCTTTTACAACATGTTTTGCCTGTAACAGGACGGGAAATTGGTCTGTTGGCTTTTCATCGGAAAATCCTTGATAGCATAAGGGGACTCCAAAAAAACCTGCGAAGCCAAATGTTTCAACCTTTCCAGTTTTCTCGAAGTTTCTTCTAAAGCATTCCGACCGGACATCAATACAAAAAAGAGCCTGAAGCAGTGGACGAGATTCCGTAGGCTTTTTTTCAGCTTCTTCAATCTCATCGTCCTCAATTAATTTCTCAAGGTTGGGTGAGATTTTTTTTACAAAACTCTCAAGGTAGCTTGACTCAAAGGCCTCCAACCAAATTGGTCCATGCTGCGATTCTGGGAATTTTTCTATCCAACCCACTAAGGAGTCTAAAACATCGGGAGAGCTGTCCACCACGTCTTTTATGGAGATATTAAATGATTGAGCAAGATGAATTATCTTTAAAGTTTGGCTTTCTATTTCTTGTTTTTTCCTGATTTGCCTCAATTTGGAAACCAGACTGGAATCACATCCGTCAAGATCGCCTAAATTTAGAGGCCTCTTAGTAAACGAGGATATATTTAGATGATCAATCACTTCATCTGGTAACCCTCCCGATCGGAACTCTTTGTAAAGTCCGTAACCGATGGGGTGATTCTTTAAACATTCGATTATCGAATCATAAGAACCAGAAATTTTTAATTCTTCTTGGCATGCCTGACTTAACAATTCACGTTCATAAAAAAGCCGGATAGCCATATATTGGATGAGGTCAGCAGGAAAAGCATTTTGCCAATCATAATTCGTTTGTTCAGCACGCCATTTAATGAACCCCGTCCAACCAGCCAACTGGGCCAACTGTAAGGAAAAATAACCTTCCCATAAATTTTTTGGAATGCCCAAACAGGATAAACTTTCAAGTACAGCATCTTCAGGTTGATCCGGTAGATTAAGAATTTTGCTTTTCCAGTCTTGGATTCCAAGTATGGTACCTGAATCATCTTCTAAAGATAACTCCTTCCAAACTGCGTAAAGATTTTTTTCTCTCATAGGCATACCCCAAGGAGCATGTCCTTCATCGAGAAAACCTCCTACATATTTTATAATTTGTCTATTAATCTGGTCTTGAACATCCGCCTCAAAGGTTTGGTCGAACCATTCTGCAAGAGTGTATTGAGTTGCCAAATCTTTTTCGTCTCTCTTTGCATGCCCACTCAAAAATTCATTTAGATCTTTATTGTTTGATAGTGTCTGAATTTTCTCAAAAATGTTTTTTATTTCTGGTTGGGGGTGGGAGGACTTTAGAACCGCCGAACAAACATCTAGGGCAACCTCTCCAGTACCGTGAATTAGAATAGCCTTCAAAACTTCTCGATGAGACAGTTCTTGGTTGCCAAGGGCGACTTTTTCTTCCTGCGCAACATCTTTTAAAGCTTTATCAATGCTTTCTTCAGTGATCCGACCTTCCTTAAAGTACTTACGGTACTCACTATTAGGAAGATAACCCCGACCTCTTAAAAACCGTTCTGCCTCATTTATGGCTTTTTCAAAAGGGAAATGTTCCAATCCATGAAGTGGATTGTGATGAATAAACGTTTTCATCGGCCAAAAATGCGATACCGGTTCGCACGCCAGATTGACAAGCGAATTTAATTCTGCTCGCTCTGATTCACTTGGCGTAACGCTTTTTTTATCTTCGAGCGTATTCATGTTTTGGTTTCGTTTTCCTCTTGATAGGTTGAAACTAATTGATACATTATAAAGTTATTCCGCTATAAGCCGCGGCTAATAGTAATACTGATATTGAAAAAACTTCTTTAGGCCCTAAATCGAAATACGGAACATCCGTGCGTGCCTCTCCAAAGGCTGTTTGATGAAGCATTTTTATAAAATACCAACCCCCTCCCAACCAAACCACAGAAAATAGGAGTGAAATCATGATGACACCTACATCTTGAGTTTCAATGGTGGGCATGAGTCCCAAACCTGAATAGGCTGGAAATAAAGGTAGAAATAGGGCGAAACTCACAAGGAGAACTATTACTACTCCTAATCGAGGCATCGTCGAGAGGAGTCCTGGAAGATTTCCAATGGTTTTCCAACCATAACGCATTTGAACAAAGGAAAAGGCAAGAGCAATACCGCCCATCACCAGCGCCAAAGTTATACCAAATGGAATTCCCCACTTTGGAAAACTCGTAAAGACTTGGAGAAGCCCCCAAATAAGAGACGAATGGGCTAAAGTCGCTGAAGCAAGGAATAAACTATTAACCTTTTGACCTAATGACGCTAATGAGGCATAAATCGCACTGAGTATAGCTAAGAGGCTTAAAACAAAAAGTATTTCAGCAGTTAAAAAGGAGTAAATGGTTTTTAATTCACCAAGTCCGATCATTAGCCAAACAACAATCCAAAAACTTGAGAGAGTTCCTTTGGCATCTTTAATTGTTCTAACAAACGGGAGGTGAAAAGGCGCCAGTGGTAAGAAAGTCAAAGCCAAGAACAAGCCGGCAAGCATTTGAGAAGTTTCTCCCATGAATACGGAACTTAAGGCGAAGGTGATTGCAAACACTATGTGAAGTAATATTATTTTCGTGCGAAATGTCTTTTGTTGTTCTTGATTTAGGGAGTATGCGACGTAACCTAATAGTCCACAAAGAAAAATCCGACCCACAATTGCCTCATTTAGAAGAACCCCAAAGCCAAACCCGAGAACTATCATGACTGAAGCATAGATAGGAGAAGCTTCTTGCGAATCTTCTTGGCAGAGAAGGGAGCAAAAACCTGAGAGAAGAACGGCACTTGTTAAAAATAGGATTGATGGTTCAGTTTCAATGGCGAACCGAATATAGATCAACCCACCTGCAAGAGCCCCAATAACAGTCAACCCCACACTTTTACGGATAGTGGAAGAGCCACTGGAAAACGTCCATATCGCCCCAAAAATGAGCGGAACCAAAGAGAGAATAAATGGAATATTATTAAAATGCATAATCTTTCTTCATTTTTTAAAAACCATGACCTAACTTTTGAGCTAATCGTAAAATGTTCCTGCTCCACCGTTCATAACTCAAGTCAATATAGAATCGGTTGATCAACAACATATAAAGTCGTTTTTTAATTGAATTGATCCATTGGACAATAAATATTTTTTGCCCTTTGGAATCGGCATAAACATAAATCCAGCTAATGAGAATAAGCAAGGTTGCCAATAAAACAAGCAAATCAAAAATAATTGGATTGAGTGCTGCGGCTATAAAGAAACCATCCGCTACACCTGCCCCAGGATAAAGAAAGTGTGTAAAAGCTTCTGCGGCCCAAAGGTAGGTAAAACCAATAAAAAACAGTGAAACAATCATTGCGCTAGAAATTTTCCAGGAGGCCACCGCATGAAACCGAAACAAACTAAACATGACTTGAGAAGTTGTCACCCAAGCAAAAAAGAGTAAAATTACGGCCCCATGCGCATTCTGTAGTGGGATATTCAACATATCATGCGCAACCATTAAAATAATTAGTGGTAAAACTAACGTGATAATTAAACCCGTGAAAAAGCTTAATTGATCGAAAGATATTTTCACCTCATGCGCAGATGGATCGGGAAACTCAGGCTCTTCACGCGATGTATGGATACCTTGCCCTGAATGTAGGAACAATGACGCTTTAAAAAGCCCATGCGCGATTAAATGAAAAATAGCAAGCGCAAATGCACCAAGCCCGCATTCCATAATCATGTAACCCATTTGTGCCATGGTGGAAAACCCCAAGGTCTTCTTGATATCATTTTGCGCTAACATCATGGAAGCTCCCATAACAACCGTCAGGAGACCAACCACAAAAACAATATGAAGAGTATTTGGTGTAAGCCCATAGAAGGGAGCCAGGCGATTCAAAAGAAAACCCCCTGCATTAACAATTCCTGCATGCATTAGAGCTGATACAGGAGTTGGTGAATCCATGGTATCGGGTAACCATACGTGCAGCGGAAATTGAGAGGATTTGGCTATTGCACCAACAAAAACTAATAGCGCGATTGCAGTAACAGCGCTGACGTTAAATCCTCCAGAGAAAAGTGAAATCATTTGAGGCTGTTCTGTCGCTAATCTAAAAAGCTCATTAAACTCTAAAGTACCGAAATATTTATAGGCAAGAAAAATTCCGCAAAGAAAACTCGCATCACCAATACGATGGGCAAAAAAAGTTTTAAAAGCATTCCTGCATGCCGGACGATTAGGAAAATTAAATGCCAAAATTAAGTAAAGCGCCAAACTTAATAATTGCCAAAATACAAAAAGCATAAACAAATTCGGACTGGAAACGAGAGAAAGGATGACAAAAGTCATAAAGCTCAACAGCGCGAAAAAGCGAGCATATCCAGGGTCGCCTTCCAAGTATCGAATTGAATAAACATGAATAACTATGCTTACACTTGTGATCAACACCATCATGACGGCGGAAAGACGGTCTACCAACATACCTATCTTGAATATAGAAGAACTCTCAGAATTTGGCGGCCATAACATAATATGAACGGTGCCTTCAACGCTCACATGATAGAGGACCCAAACAGCAAGGAAGAAAGAAATCGTAGTCGCTATAACTCCTGCCTTTGCGACATGAGACAACATGCGGTTGCCAAAGACTCGGATAAAAATACTAGCCAAAAGAGGAAAAAGGAGAATAAGAATTGGAATTGTCATGAATTAGTGAGTTTCCTTGCCCAATTAAGTTAAGAACCTAAGACATCGCTTGCGAACCGCTTGGTCAAAAGGCGGGTATTCTAATTCATGTCGTGTATTCTGCGCAACCATCGATCTCACGGGCCAAAAAAGTGTGATTGGCTCACTAGCATCTAATGCCAGTTGCCCAACTTGGTCACGATCTTTTTGGGAAAAACTCTTCGTTGAATTAGTACCTATTATATAAGACTTGGTTCTAGCAAATAGTTCTTAAGTGTTTGTTAAATATTTTTGTTTCAAACTACATCTTCGATAGCCATATACGATCAATATGACTTGATTAAAATCATGTTTTAATTAAATTGATAAGGTCATACACTTGTCGATGTTTCTCAACAGTATGCCGTAGAGATTTGCGACTGATAATTTTGTAAACATTCCTCCTTCCATCACGAATGTGTTTCAAATACCCATCAGCTTCAAGCTCAACGATAATTCGCTGAACTGCACGTTCCGTGATTCCAACCTCATTAGCTATATCTCGAATACGCTTATACGGATTTTGGGATAGGGACAACAAAACATGGGAATGATTTGTCAAAAAAGTCCACGATGGTTTAATCATTTTTTTCGTATTCCTGCTAAACCTTGAAGGTGAAATGCAATAATTTTTAGAATCTAAGTTGCGTTCTAAAAAATACCAGACATATAATACACGAATTAGATTTCAGTAGTCAATAAATTATTAAGGGGTTCGCTGATGAAGGAACTAAGTGGTTGATTTATACTTGATAGACCGTGTAAAGTGCATCTTTTCAACTCTAAAAAGATCCAAGCCAGCGTAGCTCAGGGGTAGAGCAACTGATTCGTAATCAGTAGGTCGGCGGTTCAATTCCGCCCGCTGGCTCCATATAAAATAAATAGTAAGTTTTTTAAAAAAATGAATAGATGACAGTAAGAGTATTGTTAGTTAGTACAACAGGAATGGGA
>CAJWOD010000046.1 GCA_913044145.1 uncultured Nitrospina sp.
ACCCCTTCAAACATTACCGTAGTCGCACCGTTTATTAATGGACCATAAATAATATAGGAATGGCCCGTCACCCAACCTATATCTGCCGTACACCACCATATATCGCCACTTTGATAATCAAATATATACCGATGGGTCAGTGCAGTATAAATCATATAACCCGCTGTAGTGTGCAGCACTCCTTTGGGCTTACCAGTTGATCCAGAGGTATAAAGAGTAAATAGAGGGTCTTCCGACTCCATAATCTCTGGTTCACAAACCGGATCTGCATCGGACATTTCATCATGCCACCATAAATCCCTACCCTCCTGCATAGCAACAGGCATTTTATCTCCAACCCGTTGAGCCACAACGCAGGTTTTTACTAATACCCCTTGCTTTTCAGCCAAGTCCATCGCTTCATCAGCATTGGCTTTTATTGGAATTGCCTTTGCGCCCCTATATCCACCATCAGTCGTAACAAGAAATGTACATGAGGAATCAACAATACGATCTGCCAATGCAGTTGGGGAAAATCCCCCAAAAACTATAGAGTGGATGGCTCCTATCCGAGCACAAGCCAGCATAGCAACAGCTAATTCAATAACCATAGGCATATAAATTGAAACCCTGTCACCCTTTTTTACTCCGCGTTCTTTTAAAACATTTGCGAATTTACACACTTCCCTATGAAGTTCTTTATAAGTAAGGCTCTTGTTTTCACCAGGTTCATTACCTTCCCATAAAATAGCAATCTGATTTCCTCTGGACTCAAGATGTCGGTCCAGACAATTGGATGTGATATTTAACTGGCCACCCATAAACCATTCGATATGAATATCACCCTTATTCACATCATAGTTATAGGACCGAACTTCATCCCATTTTTTAAACCAACAAAAATGTTCGGCTTGTTCTGCCCAAAATTCATCGGGAGACTTTATAGAACGTTCGTACATCTCTCGGTATTCTTCCATACTGCCAACATGGGCTTTGGATGATACTGACTCAGGAGGATAATAAAGTTCCTCGCTCATTTTTTATCTCCAATTAATATCAACGTTTAAATTATAATTTACGAACAGCACGGGCGGCTTCAGTTATTGTCCAAAGACCTTCCGGGTGATTAAATTCCCCATCCCTAATATTTAAAACCCATGTTCGCATACGACCTGGAACCTGCTGGGCAACCATAGAAAATCCTCCCCCAGGAGAAAACCGATCACTGATGTGAATTGTCTTGCCAAACTGATCTATATTACTCAAGTTCTTATGGTACAAAGTTGACATTTCATCTTTACTTGGCAATCGCCAATCATCATATCCTGCAAATTTATTTTCACTAAGTTGACGAGCATAGTCTTTACTTTCTTGATAATTAACCCATTTTTTTAAATCGTTCATAGAGTCAGTCTTAGCCCACATCAAACCATGTTTTTTTGAAGTAACGGTTCCATCACCGTTGTCCAAAAAATCTTCATTTGAAATTTCAGCACTCATATTTTTTGAATATTTCAGGCCAGAAAAAATCAGCAATTATAAGAAAAATTTAAAGGTAAAATATCATTTCAATTGATAAAAAAGCAATGGACAAAATTTTTACATCAAAAAACACTCTACTTGCTATACTGATCTTTTAATTAATGGTTATTTAATGGAAGAAATATCACCATCAGAATCGCAGGTTTTGTTAACCCATTTTGACTGGAATCTTCAACGATTGGCTGAGGTTCTCAAGCAGGATCAAAATGATTATTTCAAAGGTGCAGCCTTACAACGATTTCGCCATACTTATGATATCGCAATAAAGGCTATTAGATCTATTTCCCGATGGAAAAACCTATCATGCCAAACCGATGAACAATGTTTTAGAACAGCATTAGAAAATGGGTGGCTGGAAAAACAACACCCTTGGGCAGAAATGATTGAAGACTACAAACAAATCAACCAAAAACCACAAACAGATACAGAAAGTGTCTACTTAAAACTAGCATCGTATCATAAAGCGTTCAGCTACCTTTTCACAAACTTAAAAGTGCTCTCATAACACTCTAGACTCGCATTAGTACTTTTAATTTTTCTAACGCGTTTTTCCTATGTGATAAAGCATTTTTTTCTTCTGACTCCATTTCACCATAAGTTTTTTCATAACCTTCGGGTATAAAAATCACATCCCAACCAAATCCGTGGTTACCACGCATCTCGGTTGCAATACTTCCTTTAACCTCTCCACGCGCTATCTTAATATCTTTTCCATCAAAAATGGCAAAACAAGAAACTGCAATCGCACTGCGGTCATCAAACGCTTGAAGCATCTTTAGCATTCCTTTACAACCAACTGTACACTCAAACCATTTTACCAGAGCACCTGGCAAACCATCCCATGCATTAAACAATAGCCCAGAATCTTCTACTAAAACTGAGCACTTTAAAGAGTCATAAGCCTGCTGACATTTATGATACACAAGCTCTTCTATATCCTGAGTTTGAATTTCTATTAGACCATCCACCTTGACCTGCTCAAGGGGAACATCTAATATTGCTGCTGTTTCCCTGGCTTTATTGGAATTTCCTGTTACAAATTTAATTTGACTAACCATAGTAACTCCAGAATACTATTATTCGTAAATTATAAAATTAAATTAAATTGAATCCCGTGTTACCCATTACTTTTCTTGACCAATGACTAAACTATTCCGATTTTCTACTTGCATAATTGCTCTATTCGCCCTTACGTCCTGTTCTAATATTTTTGAGTTAGATTCTGATGTCCAAGCACGGCAGGCCCTTTTCGACCTCATGGAAGCTCAAGATAAATTTTATCAGGATAATAATAAATATGCCGGCAAACTCGTTGAAATTGAAAAATACAATTTTAAATACCACACGGGAATTGTATATATGGAAATCGAGAATGCAAACAAAGATGGTTACAGGGCCATTTCCTTGCCCGCCGAATCCACATCTGCACGCGTGTTTGCATTTGATAGTAAACAGGGTGGATTTTATGAAATGGATGATGTTGAAGTATCTAGGTACGTTCTTGGAGCTTTGCGGCAAATCCGTGAAGAAAGGAGAAAAGAGAATTTAATCGATTTAACAGCATGGATAATGATGGGAGGAATGGTTTTTCTTGGTTTACGTTTTATATCCAAATACAAAAGCGCAGAAAACAACTCGCTTTTAGGCGCCTACCTTTTCTGTCTATTCCCATTAGCATGGTCAATCGCTATTTTAGGGAAAATGGATAAAAATATTATTTTTAGTTCTCAAATCTCTTTACTAACATGGGCATCACTTGTCTTGGCTTTTGTTTCTGCTGGGCTAGGAGCAAAGTGGGTATTTGGAATAAAGGCAGAACCACCACAACCATCTTTATTAAGCCTTATGGCCTGCACTGAGCTGATTGCGATGATTAGTGGTAGTGTTATGGTTTATACTCTCATTAACTACAATTAAATTACTTCAGCTTAAATTTGCCGTCGGGATTAAATTTAATTAAAGTTATCTCCTAATCTAAAACAAAATATTTGACGCCTTGCATCAGTATCATCGCCTTTATTTTTCAATTAGATATAAATTTGCTGCTCTACTCGCAATAGGAAAATTCAGGAAAACCTTCTAACTTAAATCAAATTTTATAGTTTATTGTTTTTTAATGAGTTATATTTATTTCGGATGATGGAATTGGAAATAACAGAGAAGTAATATTTGATCTTTTTTTAACAAAATAGCTTTTATTTTAGTTTTGGAACAACCCTTAGAGCTTTTATAAATGGATACAGACAGTAATAAACAAAATTTTATTGGCACCTCAGAAACTCAATTGAGAGAAAGGTTTACCAACTGGAAACCCTACCGTATTCATCAGATTTTTAATTGGGTATATCATTATGGATGTAGAGATTTTTCGAAAATGACAAATCTTTCAAAAACAATGAGAGCCCAATTGAATGACCATTTTTATTTTTCTACCCCTAGGGTTGAAAACAAAACTCATTCGCAAGATGGCTCTATCAAATATCTTCTAAAACTTGATGACGGTGCGTTGATCGAAAGTGTGTGGATGCCATCGGATTCAAGAAAGACATTGTGTATCTCAACCCAGGTGGGTTGTCGGCTTAATTGCTCATTTTGTTTGACAGCCAGTTTAGGGTTGAAAAGAAACTTAACGGCCGCAGAGATTATAGGACAATGCATGGCCATAAACGAAGATTTGAGCCAAGACGAAGCCATCACTAATGTTGTCTTTATGGGAATGGGTGAACCTTTAGACAATCTAGGCCCAGTTGTCGACGCCTTACGCCTCATGACTGCCCCAGAAGCCATGCGCATGTCTACACGCAAGGTGACTGTTTCCACTTCAGGGCTGGTTGACAAAATCAATGAATTTCAAAAAGAAAATATTCATATTAATCTAGCTATTTCCCTCAATGCCACTGATGATCAAACACGCGATCGTCTCATGCCAATCAATAAAAAATATCCCATTAAAGCTTTGATGGATTGCCTAAAAAATTATCCACTAAAACCACAACGTCGACACACAATCGAATATGTATTGTTGGAAGGTATCAATGATTCTATTGATGATGCGCGTCGATTGGCTAAATGGCTAAAAGGAATTCCCTGTAAAATCAACTTGATTCCTTTTAATTCTTTTACACGATCAGAATATCGACCACCAGCAGACAAAAAGACCCTTAAATTTCAAGATTACTTAATAGGGCAAAATTTTTCCGCATTCATTCGACAAAATCGGGCTACTGATATTCTTGGAGCCTGCGGACAACTGGCTGCAGAATCCCAAAAAACTAGTTGCGTTTAGCCATTTTTCTTTAGAGGTACCCCATATGCAAACCACACCCAACCACGATCTTGAGCTTTCGATTATCATACCCGTTTATAATGAGCGAGATAATCTGGTGCCTCTTGAAAGAAAGTTAGAAGAGGAACTCGTTAAGTTGCACTTGGACTATGAAATTATTTTTGTAGATGATGGAAGCGTTGATGGGAGCCCTCACATTATCAAATCACTAAGAAAATATAATCCCAAGATTAAGTTGATCCAATTTAAGAATAACCATGGGCAGTCGGCAGCTTTTGCTGCAGGGTTTAAAGTTGCACGTGGAAAAATTTTTGTAACGCTAGATGCCGATATGCAGAATAATCCCGCGGACATTCCCCTACTCCTGGAGAAAACAGAACATTACGATGTGGTTTGTGGCTGGAGGTTTAAAAGAAATGATCCCTGGGTTAAACGGGTAGCCTCTAAAATTGGCAACGCTGTTAGAAATAGTCTGAGTCAAGAAGAAATTGCAGATACGGGCTGTTCATTAAAAGCTTTTCGCCGGGAATGTTTTGACAATATCAAACCATTTAAAGGAATGCACCGGTTCTTTCCTACATTGATGAAGATGGAAGGGTTCAAAGTAGCTCAGGTGAAAGTCAGTCACTTCCCACGCCTTTATGGAAAATCCAAATATAATATTCGTAATCGCCTTTTTGCATCATTACATGATTTGATGGCAATTCGCTGGATGAAAAAACGACAAATAAATTATGACATTATTCAGGAGGACTAGATGACCGTAACACAGTGGTTGATAGTCGGGTTTGTAGGGCAGGTCCTATTCGGGGCTCGATTTATTATCCAATGGATTGTTTCAGAGAAACAAGGTGAAAGCACCATTCCCTTAGCGTTCTGGTATTGCAGCATTGGTGGTTCTATCGTTCTTTTAACTTACGCCATTCATCGACAGGATCCAGTATTTATTGTTGGGCAAAGCCTTGGCTCTATTATTTATATTAGAAATTTGGTTCTTATCGATAGAAAAAAGAAAGTACTAGCAGGTCCATCTCCAAAGAAATGATGCACTTAAGGATTAAAAATTTTTAATGACTTCTTACCCAATAATGATTATTAATAAATTTAATTAAGTCTATTTTTTAATTCCCAGTATATGGTTTTTTTCAGCCTTAATTTCATCAAAAGCTTTAATTTCTAACACCTTTTAAAGTGTCCTTGACTTTGCTGAACCCGTATGATATTTCTCTAAATCTTTAAATCCTTTGATGGCTAAAAGGCTTTGAGAAAAAGGTTTTTAAAGTTTTTCATTCTTGCCAATCTAGAATTTTTCCAGGGAATTTAATGAGCCAGGATTCTTCGAAAATGCCGTTTGTGAAATCCATACTCTGCCTGATGATTATTTATTTATTAGGCCATGTTTCCCCTTTCCTACCCACTGTATCAAGTCCTATTTTCCAAAATTTAAGTCTCCAAACTCTTGCCTATGCAGAAGAGGATGAGGACGAAGAGGATGACTTTGAGGAAGAGGATGAAGATGAAGAAGGCGGTGATGAAGAAGGCGGTGATGAAGAAGGCGGTGATGAAGAGGACTTATCCTACCTTACAGACATTGGTCCGGCAGCGGAACACGAATTTGAAGAATACTCATTTCTAGGGCTTAGCAATAGAAAGTTCACTTGGGCTGCTGCACAACTCCATATCTTATTCGCATCCTTTATTTTGGGTTGCCCTATGTTCGTGGTCATTATGGAGGTCATGGGTGCAAGAAGAACACAAGGGGTACGTAAAGCAATTATTTTATCTAATGTTTTTCTCGGGGTCCTAATTGGCGTTGTCATTGGTATAACCGGGGAGATTATAATAGGGATCCATCATGGTGTGCTCTATGGTATGTGGGCATGTGCCTTTGGGGCTCTCTTTGTCAGTTTCCTTAACTATTTTCATCGTTTAATGGGTCTCAGAGGTTCCGCTTTTGTTGGGGCTCTCGCGGGAACTATCATAGCAATACCATTAACGCCGGTAGAGCATTATGAAACATCCGGAATAATCCTTGCCGTAGTGAACGGAGCTGTAGGTGGTTTACTTTCAAATGGCATAATGTTTGCCAAGTCAGACTATAAATTTGAGAGGCTATCTCATGAAATCACTAAAGTAATTGGTATTTGCTACAGTTTCACCGCACTTTCTGGCGGACTCTTCCTTTTCGTCATGCTGGTGGCCTATAAAGATTTTATTACCTATCTTATTCAATCGTTTCCAGTACTCTTCATGGTGGCCTACCCCACCCTATTTATCCTGGAAACGGTAGTAATGTATATTTATGTATATTCCTGGGATCCACTTAATAAAGCCAATAAAAAAGGTAGGCATATTGTTACCGGCGTTATATTAAATATTCTTGGTTTGTCGCTCCTGGTGGCGTTGGACGGCCCTGCTACCTATATGCAGGCACCACCAAAACCCTTAGACGAGTTAATGAACATCAGTGAATGGGCCAAAATAGCCAACGCTGCTTGGATGCCACTTAATTACCACCGATTGGTAGGAAACGGTACATTTGGTGGCTATATGGTTTGTATCATTGGTGCATATATGTATCTCTGGTCTAACAAAAAAGAAGAACGAGAATACTATGACTGGGTAGGATACATCGGTAACCTTATAGGGGTAGCAATAATGATTCCGCTACCTGCAATGGGTTATATATTCGTTCGGGAAATCTATCAATATGATGCAACTATCGGCATGTACATTATGTCCGATCGCGAGTCCATGTTTATGCTGGTACAAGGGCTTTTGGTAGGAACTATGTTCAGCGCTAGTAATATTTATATGTGGGTCAGTATGAAACGAATAGAAAATGCAGAGCGTTTCTTCCCTGCTATGAAATTCGGATTTATACTAATAGTGATTGCGGCCACCATTTGGTTTACACCAAGACGGTTTTTTGCAACCATGCTGCCCGAACCAGGGATGAACGCCGACATGGTTTTACCCGACAATCTCGCTTTTCTTGCACTGATGGTCTCTAAAAACACAGCGGCCTTCTGTCTTGTAACAGTGACATTCATCAATTATATCTTTTATACGATAGCCACAAAAACTGGCAAAGTAGCTTATGGGAAGATCAATCCACTGGGACCTTATGTTCTCATTTTTCTTGGGTTCGCAGATATATGGTTGATGAGCTGGATGGGCACAATACGCGAACTATCCAGAATGAATTGGCATATATATAAGGTTTTTAAAGATGTGACCCCTGAAAAATTTGCCCCCTCGCTTGCTGAGTCAGGGTTTCACGTGACGACTATTGTATGGACGTTCTTTATTTTAATGACAGCTATCATATGGATTGGAATTAAATATCCAAAAACTAAAAAGAAGGAAACGGAGTCACCTGTTGCCTCACCACAGATGGCGGAATAAGTTTTCAGGAGTGGAAGTTCAATGAATGTTGACATTATTGTTATCGGTTGCATAGCCGTATTAAGTGCGCTTTATGCACTATTTAATATTTTTGGAATCTTAGGTTTAAGCTGCGGAATAGCCCTAATTGCAATTTATACTATTTTGCTAAAGTTGAACTCTAGTAAGCCTCAAGAAAAAACTACATTTCAAAATATTAAAACTAAACTCCCAGTTATTTTAATCTTGGGTGGGGTTATCTGGGTAGTTGCAGGCAAATTCAACTTCCCCGTGTGGTGGCAAATCGAATTTGTTTCCTTTGCTCTGGTTGGATTCGCATTCTTTACACTTCTAGACTGGAAAACCTTAACTGTAGAAAAGAAAGCTTCAACCTGGGTCATGAGACTCCTTGCCACTTATGCACTTGCCTCAGGAATCTTTATCACGGTCACTGCACAATTACCACAATTCGATCCTGAATTTGAGCTCTCAAAACTTAATAAACCTCCAGTGAAATTAAGTGGCCTTGCAGGTCCTGAAGTGATCGCAGCCGGACGAGAGGTATTTGAAAATAATAAATGTTTTAACTGCCATAAGGTTTTCTGGGAAGGCAACTCAGATAGAGGGCCAAACCTTGGGACCAAACAGATTGGACTATACTCTGAAGACTATATTAAGGAGCAAATCCTAGAACCAAGGAAAATACAAGCACCAGGATATGAAGACCCCAAATCCTATAAAGCGATGCCAACTTATTATGGAGACGATATAGGTGATGATGAAATGGTGGCTCTTGTCGCATACCTGAAAACGTTACGTGACCCAACGCATATGCCAGTTGAAGGAAAATTCCCTAATCAATGGACTTGGTGGGATGACCCAAAAATTATAGCAGAAGGGAAACAGGTATTTGAAGGATTGGAACCTGAAACAGAGGGTCTTAATTGTGCCGTCTGTCACGGGAAAGATGGTATTCCTATGATGACAGGTGCTCTGGACTTTAGAAATGAGAACAACATAGATTCTATGAAGGTACCGGATCGTCTGG
>CAJWOD010000047.1 GCA_913044145.1 uncultured Nitrospina sp.
ACCACCCAAGCTATAAATTTGGTCGCTAATAGCTTCGGTAAACGTTTTATAAATAAAGATGATGAGATTATTATTTCCAATATAGAGCATCATGCCAACACGGTACCGTGGCAAATTCTTTGTGAAGAACGTGGTGCCAAACTAAAAGTTATTCCGGTCAGTGATGAAGGTGAGTTGGTAATGGAAGAGTATGAAAAACTTCTTTCAAATAAGACTCGTATGGTGGCCGTCAATCATGTTTCAAATGCTTTGGGCACTATCAATCCGGTAAAGGAAATCACTCAAAAGGCCCATGCTGTAGGAGCAAAAGTTTTAATAGATGGAGCCCAAAGTACACCCCATATGAAACTGAATGTTAAGGAGATAGATTGCGACTTTTATACTTTCTCGGGGCATAAAATGTATGCTCCTAGCGGTATAGGTGGTGTCTACGGTAAGATGGACCTTTGGGAAGAAATGCCGCCTTATGTAACAGGTGGCGATATGATTATGAAGGTCACTCTTGAAAAAACCACCTACGCTAAACCTCCAGCCAGATTTGAAGCCGGTACTCCACCTATAAGCCAAGTGATTGGTTTAGGAGAAGCCATTGATTACCTCAATGAAGTTGGGATGGATAATATTGCAGCTTACGAACACACTCTACTCGAATATGGTACGGCATTGTTAAATGATATAGATGGCGTGCGAATCATTGGTAATGCCCGTGAAAAAGCCAGCCTAATATCTTTTCACGTTGATGCGGCACACCCACATGATGTTGTGACCATGTTGGATCAGGATGGAATTTCTTGTCGAGGCGGTCACCATTGTGCTCAACCAACAATGATTCGTTACGGTGTGCCGGCTACCACTCGAGCTTCCATGGCCTTTTATAATAAGACAGAAGAACTCGATGCTCTTGCAGAAAGCATTAAAAAATGTATCCAACTTTTTTCAGAATAAATAGAATCAACTTAAAAATCTCCTAATCACTCTCCATACCTAGTAATTTTGATACAATTAATTAATAACTTTTTAAATTAAATCATGTCATACGATAACGAACTCTATCAGCAGGTCATTCTGGATCATAATCGGAAGCCTCGTAACTTTCGTGAAATAATAGATGCGACTCATTCTTGTCACGGTGTTAATCCACTTTGTGGTGATGATATAACTATTTATTTGAATGTAGATGAAAAAGAAGGTGTGATTAAAGATGTGAGCTTTCTTGGTTCGGGTTGTGCTATTTCAAAGGCGAGTAGTTCCTTGATGACGACCTTCCTTAAAGAGAAAAAAATTGATGTGGCCAGAAAAACCAAAGAAGAGTTTCATAAAATGATTCTTGGGGAACTGGAGCCCGAGCAAGAAGAGCATAGCCTGGGTAAGTTGACTCTATTTATGGGAATCCGTGAATACCCATCTCGCACAAAATGCGCTAGCCTAGCTTGGCACACCCTCATCGGTGCTTTGGATAAAAAGCACGAAGGAGTAAGCACCGAATAGGGACGAACCGGGAATTTAAATCCTTTTGTGCCGAGTAAATTTAGTCACTCATAATTTATAACTCCAGTAATTTACTGTTGAGAGGAGATATTAGTGAAGAACAAGAAACAGGTGGGGAAGGCTTTAGGAAGAGTTGCTAGTGGACTATATGTGGTAACCGCTAAATGTGAAGACAAGGAGGATGCGGTATTGGCCAGTTGGGTCAATCAATGTTCTTTTGATCCCCCTGCGGTTACCATAGCGCTGGCGACTTTGCGTCCGATTCGCCTTTTGGTTGAGGCGTCAGATGCTTTCATAGTAAATGTTTTACCTAAAGACGATATGACTTTACTCAAACATTTTAGTCGCCCGTCTGAAGATATATTTAAAGGAGTGAAAACTCGGAAGGGGCTCGATGGTATTCGGATTTTAAGTGATGCTGTGTCTTATCTTGAATGTGAAGTGGCTCATTCCATGCAGGCCGGTGACCATGTTTTGTACGTGGGAGAGATTATCGGTGGAAAAACTTTAAAAGACGACGACCCTTATATCCATGTTAGGGATAATGGGTTTAATTATTGATCGAGTCCAATCATTTTCAAAAAATCAGTCCGGGTGATAGCCCAATATGCGGCGGTCACTAAAAATACTATAGCGGATACGATGAAGACAGCTAATTTGACCATACGTTTGGGATCTTCTTCGTAATACTCTTTCAAGTCTCCGGCCATGCTTTCTACAACTCCTTCGTTTGCCGACTTTCTGAAAGTTTTATCGATAGCATCACGACCGTAAATAATCCCAAAAATTACAGCGATAATTAATATTTCAATTGCACCGATCATTGTTTAATAATTGCCTTTTTGGTATTTTCTTCAACCCGAAAACTCAGGAACTGGCAACTGAGTCAATTTTTTTGTTCCGGAATTTGGAGAAGCGTTACGAGCGCAACGAAATCCATAGTCATCCATTCTGCTATTAGATGCGCCGTTGTTTCTAAATGAAGAGTAAATAAAACCTTTAAGGTCACGCCATGAACCACCGCGGATAACCTTGAATTCTCCACCAATTGGCCCTTTCGGGTTTGCATATTCGTCTATTTCCTTATAATACTCACGAAAATACCAATCGTCCACCCATTCTTTAACGTTTCCGGCCATATTATAAAGTCCGTATATGCTTTTTCCTTCTTTGAGGGAATCTACGGGAACTAAAACTTTATGTTTGGTTTCCTTAGTCCAAGTCTGATTGTAACGAGCCAGTTTTGGAGAAGGGGATTGGTTACCCCAGGGGTAGGTATTTGCATTTTCTCCTCTGGCGGCTTTTTCCCACTCTGCTTCTGACGGTAAACGTTTGTCTTTCCATTTGCAATATTCATTAGCTGCCCGCCAATTAACATTGTTGATGGGAAAATTTTCTAGTCCAGCTCGGGGTTGGAATTTACCGTTAAACATTAGGGTTCCGAACTTGTTGTCAAGGTAGTAACCTTTAACATTATTCTTAGCATTCAAAAAGATAGAAAAATCTTTTGCAGAAACTTCATACTTATCTATATAAAAGCTATCTAGAAAGACACGATGTTCAGGTCTTTCATCGTCTAGACCATCATTCAATCCCATTTTAAAGAATCCAGAAGGAATAAGAACCATATCTGAAGGAGGTGAAAAATTTATTAAGGGACCTGATATTTTTTGGAAATATAATACATCTTTTATTCCATATGATTTTAATAGAGATCTTGCTTCTTCAGAAAAATTTCCATTTGCTTCTAGTGCCAGATAGGATTGTAAAAACCGCTTTGCTTTTTCATCTTGTTTTATTTCAGAGTAAATCCATCCAGAGAAAAATTTTAAATCTGCGCGTTGAGGATTGGTTGCAGATTGGATATCTGTAATTAAGCTCTCTGCTATTTCCGGAGGATTGCTGGCCAATACCTTTCGGTACCAGCTTTTAGCATCCGTATATTGTTTTTGTAGTAGGGAGTAAAACCCAAGGTTCATCATGGCCAATGTAACTAGTTTGCCACCCCCTTTATTTTTCTTTAGCCCTCGCATGGTCCAAGCAGAAGCCATTGCAAGTTCATCAATTCGATAATAGGTCCAGCCTAATTGGATATAGTTTTTTAAATCTACGGGATTTTGATCAATGAGGTATCGGTATTGTTCTGTAGCTTGAGCAAAATCATTGATGCGATAATAAGCTTCAGCCAGTCGGGCTGAAATATTTTTGTTGTCGGGGAATTGAATCCTCATACTTTTTAATGTTTGGATAGCTAGAGCATATTGTTTTAAACGACTAAAAGCATTGGCGATATTGAATTTATTTTGGATGTTTTCAGGTTGTAATCTAACTAGGGCTTTTAAATGCAACAAAGAAGAAATAATACGATTGCTCTTCAAGAAAAGATTGGCAAGCCTTTGGTGAGCGGGTGTATACGAATTGTCTATTTGAGTAACCTGTAAAAAACTTTCAATTGCTGCGTCAAAACTGCCATTTTCCTGATATGCCAGGGCCAAATTAAAAAGCGTAGGTAAATTTCTAGGAGAAGCTTTTAAGGCTAAGTTGTAATGCTTTATTGCAGCTTTAAAATTCTTTTGCTCCGAATAAATGTTTGCAAGATTATTTTGTGCATCTATTGAATTCGGATTGATTTTAGTAGACAACTGTAAATAAAAAATAGCCCGCTCGACTTTTTGGTTATGGTAATAAACCATCCCTACATTCGAAAAATAAGCACCTAGAGTTTGTTTGGTATCCAAATTCTTTAAAAAATAGGAGCTTTTTGTTCCAGAAGAGTTTAGGTGCCGTTGGCGATAAAAACTATCTGAAAATGATGTTCCCATTTCAGTTGCTTCGATATTGATTCGGTTACCACCTTTTTCGTAACGAACGAAAAAATGATTTGGCAGGGGAACTCCAAAGAGAGGTAAATCTAATTTTTGCCCCAAAATCAGATAAAGCAGAGATAGGTTCATGCAATATCCTCTTTTAGTTTTGAGCATCCCATGTAAGAAAAGCTCTTCATTATTGACGGGAATTCCTCTTATATCCACTTGTTCAGTATAGCGGTAACCCGCTTTAGTGTGGATTGCATGACGCAAAGATTGAATTATTGTCTCCGTGTTGCCTGGTAAATGTTTTTGTACATCTGAAATCAAGTTGGTAATTTCTCGTCGGAGTGGTTGGGTTTGCAAGGATGGATCCCAGTGTTTGGATATTAGGAGCAGGGTTTCGAAAAGATCTATTTCAGAATCCGGAAGTTTTACGATATTACTAAGCTCTTTTTCTATTTGTATTTTATCGTTTGTATTAGAACTTTTTGCGACGGTTGGCATGCAGAAAAAAAAGAAGATTAGATAGGTTGAGATCAATCGGAAACGTAATAAAATCATTTTATATAGGCTCTATATTTGTGGGATATTTTTTATTATATCAGGAAGTGTGTGGCGAGTAGATAAGAAACAAGAGCGTTTCTTATGCAAAAAAGAGTAAGGGGCTAGGTTTGTGATATTTATCTTACGGTGTTAATGCCCACCTCCAAGTCATCGTCCCATCCATCCGGTAAAAGTGAGTCCAGGCCTTTGTCTCGTCGGGTTTGGGAAAGGTTTCGCATGAAGTGGGCGTTACATTTAAGGCAGATCCACCCTTCTCCGGAAAATATCCAGCATTCTTCCTCCACCCAGTCCTGCGCTTCTTCCTCACTGTCGAACCATTTACCATTCTCAAGACAGTCCTCAGCGACTCGAGTATGACATACAACTGAATATTGATTGTTTCTTTCTACAAACAATGCTGGTTCCTTTTGGTATTTTTAATAATTCTTCAAACAAGGATATAATAAAAAAATATCCTTGCCTATCAAAATCTACCTCTTTTAGGTCTATTCCCTCCTGATCATCCAACTTTCCAGAAGAAGAATTGCCACAACAAGCAGAAATAAAGGGGTTGTGAGCAACATTCCCCCAGCAGATGGCAGATTTGATCCATTTAACTCTGGACTTTTTATCGTAACCTTAAGATTGGGTAGAAAAGTTTTAATATTTTCCTCAGAAATTTTTTGTGGTGAAGATTCTTTAGTATCAACATTTATTGTGAAAGTGCCGATCGGTTGAGATCCTAATGGAAGTTTTGAAATAGTTTTTTGTGTGTGTTTTTCGGGCAATTCAAAAACTCGATAAATACCTGGGGTCTGGGTTTTTTTGAAGGTAGCCTGACCATCTGCAGTCGTTATTAAATGGAGATTGCCCTTTGGGGTTTCGACCACCCATTGATCTTGGTCTTTATTTTGGTGATAGGGTTCCCCTACCAAAAGGTTTTGGTGAACAATATTTTCAAGTCCTCGCGCCGCATACTGGGTCCATCTTTGTATCCACGGAAGAAAAGTTGGTTGAATAGGAAAATCATTCCATTCTCGATCTAAAGAACTGAGAAAAAGTATGATTTTCCCTTTGCCAGAGTCGGTTTCAATAACTGCTGGGTTTTGATTGGTGAACCAGTTGGCTACTTTAAAATTTTTTCCATCTCTAGCCTGAATTGTATAAATTGAATGGAAAGAAATTTCTTTCATTTCCTCAATGGCTTGGGCAGAAAATGCCCGCATAACTGGATGTTCAGTACTTCTAAATAATAGATGGGTCTTTTCAATATTTTGTATTGCCTTTAGGGTAATTGGTAAGAGATTGCCAAGTTTTTCATTATAATATTTTGCATCTATTTGATTGCCCATACCAAATATTAATGCTCCACCGCGCAAAACATAACTTTCAAGTTCCAGTTCATAACCTATAGGAAGTTCTCGTACGTTAGCGAGGATGACTACGGCAAAATCTGATAGTTTCCTTAATGGAAGTTCGGCTAGAGTCGAGATAGTGGGATCAATATGAGAAGCGGACACAGAAAATGGATTGAGAGCTCGTTCGAGATAAAAAGATTCGCTTTGATGTGAAACAGTACCAGGATCTCCGTCTACAACAAGAACCTTAATGTTTTGGTTGGGATGATGGGAAAAATAGCGTCTGCTGTCTGTTGGTAAAACGTCATCTCCTACTTTAATTTGTCCTTGTATAGGATCTCCTTTACGTAATGGAATGGAAAACTCTTCGGAGATTGTTTGTCCAGCTGAAATGTCTAATAGGATTTCTTTTTCTAATTCTTTATCAACAAGCAATGAAACAGGTAAGCGTTGATTTTCATTTGAGTAATTTTTAATAGTTGATCTTATTTTTAAGATGGGGCTACGTGCTAAAAATTCCTGATGGGTCTGAACGCTTTCTACTGCTATTTCGTTTCTTTTGAAAGATAAGGAGGAAAAATTATAAATTTGTAGAGGTGTGTTTGGCAAGGTTCCTATTTCAGAAAAAACTTCTTCATCCCACCCATTTTTATCTAGATCGGTCAATATAATAAGTTTTTTTTCCTTGTTGTTTGCGTTTTTTAGCAGATTGGCTGCTTTTACTAGGGTGTGACCCATGTCCGTTGTTTGGTATGAGGGTTTTAGGTTTTTAACGAATTTGTCAAAGCTGTCCTTTTGTTTTATCCATCCCTGAGAGATATGGGCTGGTTGGGATGCGAGAACCAAGCTGAATTCACTTCCATCAGGGATTTGGGTTAAAAGTTTTGATAAGAATTGAGTTGCTAGATCAAAAAGAGTTTTCTCTTTTACCTGGGTTCTCATGCTAAAGGAGTTATCGACAATAAATACATAAGAAGTAGGCGAATTATTGCGTAAAACTTCTGAGTTCCCCAAAGATAAAAACGGGTTTGCCAAAGCAAGGCTAAACAGAGCAATACCCAGACATCGAAGAAAGAGTAACAATAGACGATTTGGGCTAGACGTTTTTACCGATCGTTTTTGTGATTGAAAAAGCAAATAGACCGCAGAAAAACGCACATGCTTTTGTTGTCGGCGTGTTAATAAATGAATCAAAATGGGTACAGAAACCCCAAATAAACCAAATAAAAAAAAGGGTGAGGAAAAATTGAGGCTCATATTTTTATCAAGCTTTTTCGTTTTATAAGATAATAGCTTAGAGATTGCTGTAAAGGGATAGAGGTATCCATTAGCGCATAATCAACGCCAAGTCCGTTACTGATATTTTTCAAAGTATCGATTTGTTCTTGAATAGCTTTCTGATATCTTTCGCGAACATCTATTGGGTTAAGTCCTACCGTAGGGTCATCCTCAAGTGATTCAAATACCGTATCCCCCTCAAAAGGTAAATTCAATTCATCGGGGTGCAAAACATGAAAAAGGATAACTTCTAGCCCTCTGGACCGTAGTAGTTTTAAACTTTTTTGGATGTCCTGATCCCTAGTCAGAAAGTCAGAAATCAGAATTAACATGCCTCGGCCTTGCAGGCGTTCGGTTAACCTTGCGAGAACATCCTCAATTTGAGTTACTCCTTCAGCGGAAAGGGTTGAAAGCCCATGTAGGATATGTTGTAAATGTGAAGGTTTAGAGCGAGGTGGTATATGTTGAACGACTTGATCGTTGAAGGAAGTCAACCCAACTGCATCAAATTGTTTCAAGAATAAATAGGATAAACCAGCAACTAAATTACATGCATAGTCGAGTTTTGACTCTCCTTGATTGGTTGGGGACTGGTAAGCCATAGATCCGCTGGCATCCAATAGAATTGTACATTTAAGGTTAGTGGATTGCTCAAACTGTTTGACATGGTATTTGTCAGTTTTTCCTGCCACTTTCCAATCAATATGACGGATTTCATCGCCAGGCGAATAATCTTTGTATTCTGCAAATTCCACGCTTGATCCTTTGTGCCGGCTTCGGTGTTGGCCTGTGAGTATACCGTCTACCAAATTCATCGCCGTAATTTTTAGTGAAGAAATGCGGGTAAGGACCTGCGGGTCATAATTCTGTGATACTTCATCCATAGTTTTTTAAATTAAAGGAAGTTAAACTCTAGTCATTGTCTCATAAATTTTTAAGAGGACAAAAACCTATAAATCCAGTTTTCAGCTTTTTCTCAAGGTGTAACCTTGTAGAGGGTTGACATTGGAATGGAGACTTATAGAATGACTCTTTCTTTTTAAAAATTAGGAAGAAGTAAAATCCGAAAAGCCAAAAGGACTTAAATAGAATGAATAAGCCATTTAATGATGAGCCTGTTGACGTTCTGGTAAAGAAGTATTTAGCAAAAAATGGAACCGTACTTGATTTACGCATAAAATACATCGGTGATGTAGGCGTCGACTTTTTAGCGAAATGCCCGGACTTGGTTGACCTTGAAGTTCTCAATCTGGAGAGAAACGAAATTACCGATAAAGGTATTCAGTCTCTTGCCAATTCAACTATTATCACCAACCTAAAAGAGTTGTACTTAGAACGTAACGATGTGGGTGATGCTGGGGCTGCCGCTATTGCCAACTCTGCTAATTTTTCATATTTGAATTTCATCAATTTTTGGAAAAACAAGGTTGGAGCAGAGGGTGCTAAGGCGATCGCTTCTTCTACTAACCTTGTTAACCTTAAGAATCTCGATCTTGCGCAAAATCAAATAGGGGATGAAGGTGCGAAAGCACTAGCAGAAACCAGTACCCTTGC
>CAJWOD010000048.1 GCA_913044145.1 uncultured Nitrospina sp.
ACCCTTAAAACCCTTCTTGATAGTGGCGATGAGGTTTTAATTTTTGCTCCTTATTTTGTGGAGTATCTTTTTTATGCAGATAACCACGGAGGCAAAGTAGTATCTGTTAAAACGCATGATGATTTTACTCTTAATTTTGATGGCTTGAAAAATGCTTTGAATGAAAAAACCAAGGCGGTAATAATCAACTCACCAAACAATCCCACCGGTGTGGTTTATTCTCGCGAAGAACTGAAACAATTAGCAAAAATATTGAAAAAGCATTCAGATAAATCGGGCAGGCCTGTTTATTTAATCTCGGATGACCCTTATAAAAAGATTACCTTTGATGGGGTAGAGGCGACAAATATTCTCGAGTTATATGAAAATAGTATTTACATCACGTCCCACTCGAAAGACATTGCGTTGCCGGGAGAAAGAATTGGGTTTGTTGCAGTGCACCCAAAATGCGAAGATGCTGATAACTTGATGGCCGGACTGATTTTTTCTAACCGGGTTTTGGGTTTTGTAAATGCGCCTGCTTTGATCCAACGTGTTTTAAAAAATGTGCAAGGGGTAACGGTGAATGTTGAACAATATCGAAAAAAGCGAGATTTTTTATATGCTGAATTGGTCCGAATTGGTTATGAGGTTGTCAAACCTCAAGGCGCATTTTATTTCTTTCCCAAATCGCCTATAGAGGATGAAGTGGAGTTTGTAAGTAAACTGGCAGAGAAAAAAGTGTTGGTTGTACCTGGACGCGGATTCGGTTGCCCGGGCTATTTTCGTATATCCTATTGCCTTCCTGATTCGGTAATTGAGGGCTCCATCCCGGGATTTGAGTCCGCATTTCAGGCTTATCTTTAGGTTTAGTTCTGTCTATGGTGCAGACGAATCTTTTTTGATAAAATGAAATCTTATTCTACATAGACCTAAAATTAATCGTTATTGACAGGAAATTTGGTTATGGCTTTGACTACAGATCAGATTAACCGGTACAGTCGACATTTGTTGTTACCGGAAGTAGGGGTTGAAGGGCAGGAAAAACTTTGTAACTCAAAAGTTCTACTGATCGGAACTGGTGGACTGGGTTCCCCATTAGCACTTTATTTGGCGGCTGCAGGAGTCGGTACGTTGGGATTGATTGATTTTGATGTTGTGGACTTCAGCAATTTGCAAAGGCAGATAGCGCATGGTGAGTCGACAGTTGGAAAGCTCAAGGTAGATTCTGCAAAGGACCGAATAGCTGATTTGAACTCTAGCATTGATGTGAAAACTTATAACGTCAGGTTGTCGTCTGAAAATGTAATGGACATTTTTAAAGATTACGACATTATCATCGATGGCACGGATAACTTCCCCACCCGTTATTTGGCCAGTGATGCCTGCGTATTATTGAACAAACCTTATATTTATGGATGTATTTTAAGGTTCGAAGGCCAGGCTTCCGTATTTGATTCTAACATCGGGCCTTGTTATCGGTGTTTGTATCCCGAACCGCCGCCACCAGGTCTCGTGCCCAGTTGCGCGGAGGGTGGAGTGTTGGGAATTCTACCGGGCATTGTAGGCCTCATTCAGGCAAATGAAGCAGTTAAAATAATTCTTGGAAAAGGTGAGACTTTGGTGGGCCGTTTGTTGTTATTCGATGCTTTGTCCATGAAGTTTAGGGAAATGAAGCTTCAAAAAGATAAGGCCTGCCCCATTTGTGGTGACAACCCGACTATTAAAGAATTGATCGATTATGAAGAGTTTTGTGGCATCGTTCCAGTTCAAGCATCTCCAGAAGATGATGAAATGGAAATCGGAGTCGAGCAGGTAAAACAGATGATGGATAATAAGAAAGCATTTAGACTGATTGATGTGAGGGAACCCTCGGAATATGATATTTGTAAAATTGGCGGGGCGATTTTGATCCCACTTGGAGATATAGAAGAACAAGATCTGTCAAAACTCAATGGTTTAAAACCAGACGAAGAAATTGTTTTACATTGCAAGGCAGGGGTCCGATCCATGAAGGCTGCCAAGGCGCTTAAGGAAATGGGATTTAAAAATCTGAAAAGCATGCGCGGAGGTATCAATGAATGGTCAGAAAAGATTGACTCTTCTGTCCCACTATATTAAAGGTCTGAAGTTTTAAATTGTCCTCCTTGAAAAACCGAAAAGTAATCGTGACAGGTGCGGCAGATGGGATAGGCAGGGCCCTTGCTCTGGCATTTGCTAAAGAAGGCGCTAAGGTAGCGGGTTGTTCTCGTAGTGCAGAGCGTTTGGATTCCCTAGAGAAAGAGATTAAGGGTTCAGGACACATCTTTTTTGCAGCCGATCTTTCAAACGCAGAGGGAATTAATGAGTTTTTTAACAAGACGCAAGAAAAGTTCAGTGGAATAGATATTCTTGTTAATAATGTCGGTGCGGTTTTGAAATTGGGAAATTTTTTAGAAGTTTCTGACCAGGATTGGGAAAACTCCTTCCAGTTAAATCTGATGTCAGCGGTTCGTTTGTGTCGATTGAGTATACCTGCTTTGCGCAAATCTTCTTGTCCACGAATTATTAATATATCATCGATTGCCGCGTCTCACCCACAGGAGATATTTCCACATTACAGTGCAATGAAAGCAGGGATGTCTAACCTAACGGTTTCACTAGCTCAAACTCTAGCGGATGATGGTATTTGCGTTAACTCCATCTCGCCTGGTCCTGTATGGAGCCAGTCATGGGAAAAAGAAGTTAAATCTCAAGCCAGTGGGCAATCTTTTGAACAAGTCAAAAATGATATCATGGGACAGACGAGCATAAACATTCCCCTTAATCGTATGGGAATGCCGGAAGATTTAACTGGACTGACTTTGTTTCTTGCTTCCGAGCAATCTGCGTGGATCACCGCAACCAACTTCGTTATTGATGGCGGATTAACGCGAAACCCTTTCTAATAGAAGTTTCCCTATTCTGTATATCTTTTAACCTATTCGCATTTCAATAAATGACAACTTCTATAAACCCACAAATTTTTCGAGAATACGATATCCGCGGTATTGTGGGTAAAGATCTCACCCCAGAATCCGTAACAAATATTGGTAAAGCCATTGGGACCTATATAAGACGGGGAAATGGAAAAAACATGGTGCTGGGTAGAGATGTTCGTTCTAGTTCCGTAGAGTTTTGTAATATTCTTTCCAAGGCTTTAAATTCCACCGGTTGTAATGTTACCGATATCGGAATGGTTCCCACACCGGTGTTGTACTTTGCCCTCCATCACTTCAATGCTGATGGCGGGGTCATGATTACCGGTAGTCACAATCCGCCCGAGTTCAATGGATTTAAAATCAGCCAGGGATTTCATAGTTTGTACGGAGAAAAGGTGCAGGAGTTGAAGGGATTGATAGAGGCGAATGACTTTGAAGTAGGAATTGGTAACACTCAGCAACAGCCAGTGTTATCTGAATATATGGAAAAAATATTTTCTGTTTTAGAAATTCCCAGAAAAATAAAAGTGGTGGTTGATGGAGGTAATGGTTGTTTTGGAATTGTTGGTCCAGATCTATTAAAAAAGTTGGGGCAAACACCTATCGAACTTTTTACCGAACCAGATGGCACATTTCCTAATCACCATCCGGACCCTACAGTTTCAGAAAACCTTACCGATCTAATTGAAAAAGTCCGTCTGGAAAATGCAGAACTCGGTATTGGGTTTGATGGCGATGCAGACCGAATAGGGGTTGTAGATGAAAAAGGAAATGTTTTATGGGGTGACCAGTTGCTTACAATTTTTGCTCGAGATATTCTTTCTCGAAACCCAGGAGCCACTATCGTTGGTGAAGTAAAATGTTCGCAAAATCTCTATAAAGACATTAAAAAACACGGAGGAGTCCCGGTAATGGCTGCAGCAGGGCATTCTTTGATAAAAAATAAAATGCGCGAAACAGGAGCCTTGTTGGCTGGAGAAATGAGCGGACACATATGCTTTGCAGATAATTATTATGGTTTTGACGATGCCATTTTTGCAGCATGTAGAGTTCTACAAATTGTCGCCCAATCGAACACAAAGGTTTCTGAAATGCTTGCTGATCTTCCCGAAACGGCTTATACACCAGAGATTCGAATTGCTTGTCCTGATGACCAAAAGTTTAAGATTGTTCGTGAATTAACAGAAATATTTCGAGAAAAATATGAAGTGATAGATATCGATGGAGTTCGGGTCAACTTTGAAAATGGATGGGCTTTGATTCGGGCTTCAAATACACAACCTGTTATAGTTCTTCGACTTGAAGCTGCTACCAAAGAAAGATTGAAAGAACTGGTCGCAGTCATAAAAAAACAAACTGACAAATATAAACCTGTTATTCACTTCGATTACGAGCCGTGATAAAAAAGTATTTACATACCCGGTTTCGAGTATCAGATATGGATAAATCAATATCTTTTTATCAAGATATTCTGGGGATGGAAGTTATCGAAGAAAAAACTTCACCGCGTGGTTCAAAACTCGTTTTTCTGAGGTTTCCTGGAACGGATTGTAACCTGGAACTATGCTCTTTCCCAAATTCAGGATTGGTTCACGTTCCTGAAGATTTAGTACACCTTGCTTTCGAAGTGGAAAATTTAGAAGATTCTATCAGCCGGCTCAATGCTGCGGGTATCCCAATCACCGAAGGCCCATTGGAGTCTTCAAGTGGAACACGATTTATATTCACTGAAGACCCAGACAAATATGAAATCGAGTTGATGCATTATAAGAAATAATATTCATGCACTATAAGTCCTGAATATTTTACCACTAAAGAATAAGCCCATTTTTCTTAAGCCATTCTTCGGTGTTGAACTTTTTATTAGAATATTCCTGGAACTCGATTTCTTTTTTGGAGAGTTGCTGCCCGTCGATGAACTGTGATTTCTTTAGAGATTTTTTGCTAGCACGTTTTTTAGGAGTAGGTTGTTCTTCTGTGAGCTCTTCTTCAACTTCCAAATCAAATGAGTCGGTCAACACTTCCATTTTCAGGACAAGAACCATAAAACTTTTTGGGCAGATTTCTTCATTTTTTTGAATTTCTGCAACGATTTTTTTCACTTTAGGTGACACCATTACTGCTTCTGTAATGGCCTTGGATAATTTTTCAAAACTGCGTTCAGCTCCATCGGATTCACTCACAAAACCCCCCTTTCGATTTTATAAAACTCGAAAAAATATAAATCATTTACATATCTAACCTTAAACCCACCAAAATCTCTTGTCAAGGAGACCTTTGTAAAAACATAAATAAAGAAGATAAGTTATAATTTGTTCTTAATTAAGAGATTATTATTTTATGGATTTTGCTCAAAAAATTTTATCTTCCCCGTCTCTCGTGTGGATTTTGGCGGCAATGGGGTTTTATCTCATCAATATTTTTATGGGTTTGTTTATTGGTTTTCAAAAGAAAACAGTCCAAAACCTTAAAATTCACAAATACTTTTTTTATTCAATCGCATTTTGTCTGATATATTTTCTGATTATGAATCAGATACACCATGAAAACATATGGGTAGATTATGCAGTGGTCATTTATATTGTCGCATTCGTGCCTTTCAGCAAGCGTTGGGATATTTTAACGCATGCCATCATTGCCGCGGTTGGTTTCACACTATTACCACTTCTTATCGTTATCCAAGTATAGGTAATTTTTTCAAGTATTTTGTATTAGTAAGTACCCAGAGGGAGAGAAGGGTGATGAAAAAGGAGAGAAGAGGTTGGTCTATAGATCAGTCAGCTATAGCAGCTTTGACGGTAATGTCACCATAGACTTTTATCCGACAGCCGAGTTTCTGATGGTCTTCCAGTCGGTGAATTTTTTCAAAGAAGGTTCGCCCATTGACGTTTTCCATGGGTTCAACCTCTACGACGCATTTGGCACATAAGCCACTACCCCGGCAATTGAGAAATTTATTGAGGCCTTTATAAACCTCGGCATCATTATAAAGAGCTGCCTGCCTTAAATTGGCGCCATACCCAGCTTTAAACTCGTAAGTTTCATCAGTTTCGGTGTTTATGACTTTTATTTTTGGCATGAGAAACCCTTTACATATTGTTTTTAGCGAGCGCTATTAATGCCCGAATAAGAAGGCAATGTCAATCCTAATCTCAATTTGGTTGCTATTCCGTGAAGAGAAATTATATGGAATAGTTATGGCCCATAAGAATTTTCTTTTCTTTCAAGTAGTTCTGAATTTTAGTCGATGCTTCTTTTACATTCTGGGCTTCATCAGGCGAAATTAAAATATCCGGTTCGCCAGCAGGTTTTGAACTGACCTGTATTTCTACTACTTGATATGGGTTTGCCAATAACTTGAGATCTTCTTGATCTTCCCTGTGAAACGCATTCGATGTAGAAATCACCACATGCCCGGCATCAAGAAATAGTTTAGCAACTTCGCCCAGTCGCCTTGCAGATTCTTCTTCGGAACTTCCTATATCAGCAGAGACTCCTAAATTCACATTTCTTCGATCCAATAGATAGCTTTGGAAATTGTTTTGGAAAAGGCTACGCTCCAGTGTTCTTGCTAACGGCCCTTTTCCTGACCCTGGTTCGCCCGTAATCAGGATCAGTGCAGCGCTGTGCCCGTTTCGATAAGCGCGTTCTTCTGGTTTAATATCGCTTTTGATCCAGTTGAAATCGCGGGTACGAACTTCATCTCTAAGCTTATCTTCTTTTGTTGTCGGGTTATAGGTGGTTATTATTCCACCACCACAAACATCGTATTCATCGACCAAAACAAAACGTCCCGTGGTCGCGATAGAGCCAAAAAGATCGAAAGCCACAGGTGATCTCGTTTTTAAAGTAAGTTCTGCAACATCATTTTTGGCAATGTAATCTTGATTTTTGAGCGTTTCCAAGGTAGAGGCATCAATTGCTTTTTTAAATTCATGAACTTCACATTCTACTTCTTGCGTGTTGAGCTTAATCGTAAACTTTCTTCCCTTTTCCAACTTTCGTTTCCCCATCCAGAAAACGTTTGCATCAAAAGTTGTCGATACGATGGGTAGCTCGTCCATCAAGGTGCAGACGTCCCCACGCTCAACAAAAATCTGTTCATCCAAGGTGAATCCGATGGATTCTGAGGAGGTTGCAGCATTAGGTTGTTCGGGAACGCTCCATGATTCGATTGTTTTAACTATGGCTTTTTTGTTCGAAGGCGAGAAAATAACGCGATCTCCTACTTGGAGTTTGCCCGATTCCACCCTCCCAGCAATGATTCTTCGTTCATCAAACTTATATACATCTTGCACTGGAAAGCGGAAGGGGAGATGATCGGGTCTTGGCTTTTTCTCAAACTGATCGAGTATATTTAAAACAGTTGGCCCTTTGTACCAGGGCATTTCGTCTTTGAGCTCAGCTATATTCGTACCCAGCTTTGCTGAGACAGGGATGAACTCTCTTGCCTCAACGCCTAAAGATGCTAGAAAATTGGAGTATTCTGTTTTGATTTTGGAATAAACTTTTTCGTCATACCCCACGAGGTCCATTTTGTTTATGACCACCGCTACCTGAGTGAGACCCAATAGCTTGAGAATATAACCATGGCGGCGAGACTGTTCTTGCACTCCTTCCTTGGCATCTATAAGTAGGAGCGCGGCTTCAGCATCGGCGGCACCCGTCACCATATTTTTTAAAAACTCTTTATGGCCCGGGGCATCAATGATGACATATTTTCTTTTCGTCGTATGAAAGAAGATTTGTGAGGTATCGATGGTGATACCTTGCTCCTGTTCTTCCTGCAAAGCATCCAGCAGGAAAGCGAACTCGAAAGTTTTTCCCTGCTGGTCACAAATGTCTTTTACAAATTGGAGTTTGCCTTCAGGGAGGCTTCCCGTATCAGAGAGTAGGCGACCCACTAAAGTAGATTTTCCGTGATCCACATGACCTACGATAACCATCCGCATCAAGCGGGTGGAAAGATCTGGAGCACTTCCGTTATTACCCATTTACATATACCCTCGGGCTCGAAGTTTTTGCATCGCGTAGGTATTTTCCTGATCCTGTGCCCTGCCAGAACGTTCTGCTGTGGTTGCGTTTTTTAACTCTTCAACAATCTCTTCTACATTTTTTGCATTAGAATCTATGGTACCTGTGCAAGGCGCACAGCCTAAAGAACGATAACGTTTACCCTCGGGGGTTGCAAAATAGAGATCTATAATAGGGATGTTCTCTCGCAAAATATATTCCCATACGTTCAATTCCGTCCAATGAAGAATGGGATGTATCCGGATATGTGTATCGTCCGAAAATTTAGTTTTATATTGATCCCATAACTCGGGAGGCTGGTCTTTAAAATTCCATTCAAAGTTTTTGTCTCGTGGCGAGAAATAGCGTTCTTTGGCACGAGTGCCTTCCTCATCGCGGCGGATACCGAGAATAAGTCCAGTGTAGCCTTCTTGCTCCATGATGCATTGCAGACCCTGCGTTTTAAGAGCTTCACAGCATACGATGCGCCCTTTTTCGTGGTTCATCCCCTCATCCAGAGCTTTCTGATTTTTTCCAACTACCAGGTTTAATCCCCACTCCTTTGCATAAAAGTCGCGGTATTCGATCATTGCTGGGATTTTATAGGTAGTGTCTATATGCACCAGAGGAATGGGGCAATGCCCAAAAAAGGCCTTGCGTGCAAGCCAGAGCATTATTGTTGAATCCTTACCGATCGACCACAGCATGGCAAGGTTTTTAAAGTTTTTATAAGCCTCACGGAGGATATATATACTTTGGTTTTCAAGCTCGTCTAGGTGATCCATGTAATATAATAATTCCTTAAATTAAAACCCACGGTAATATTTCCCATGGTTTTTAATATATATTTTATAAAGATCTTTGTCGGATTCCCCGTCCGCTTTTGGCGGGCCGATTTTTAGTAGAAAGTCTACTTTATCCTGATTTATCAATAGAATCAAGGGGGACGGTGATTTTACG
>CAJWOD010000049.1 GCA_913044145.1 uncultured Nitrospina sp.
GTTTTTCTGTGAAGACCACTAGTAATCACGATGGTGATTTAGGTCTAAACAAGTGGTTTGTTGGTTCTTTCGTTAGAAGGCCTAACCATAAGGCAGTCAGGGTTCGGTTGCCGCTATCGTCTTCAATTTTGCCCTTAACTATAAAGGGGCCTTTGTCTGTGAGGATGTGTCCAAACTGTTGGTAGATTTTGGGAAATAAGGTGACTTCAAATATTCCCGTGGGATCTTCGAGACTGATAAATTTCATCAGCTCCCCTTTGGCGGTGCGGATATTTTTATAGGTGACAATGATTCCTAGCATAGTCACCAAACTACGCTTGGCCTGCGCCATATCTTTTGCTCGAGTAAAACCATCTGGCCAATGCTCGCTTGTGATTCCATATAAAGCCATGGGATGGGCCTTTACCGTTAACTCGAGCGCATCGATTTCGGCTAACAGGTTGTCCGTTTCTGTCGGATCGGAAAATTCGGGAAGGGTAATGCATCGATGTTCTATTTTCAAAGGTAACGAGATTTGTGTTTGTGAATTCTTTCGACGCCATAGAAGAGCTTCGGTAAACATCGAAGGACGTGATAGGCCAAGACCATCGAGCGCACCGCAATGGATGAGTATTTCTACCTCGGATAATTCTGGCATAGTGCGTGCCAGAAAATCATGAATAGATTCAAATATGTCTTCCTTTCTGATTTTAATAATCCGGTCGATGGTGTTGCGACTCAATCCCCGTACTTGCATCAGTCCAATACGAATCGCGTCTGAGCGTTCAGCGAAAAATTCATAGTTGCTGTAATTGATGTGCGGAGGAAGGATAACAATCCCCAGTCTTCGAGCTTCTTCAATATAGGCGCAGGCATCATAAAATCCACCTTCGTTAGTGAGTACGGAAGCCATAAACTCTGCGGGGTAATGCGCTTTCAGATAAGCCGCCCGATAAGAGACTAATGCGAACGAAGCAGAATGCGCTTTGCAGAAGGAGTACCCTGCAAAGCTTTTAATATGGCTCCAGATTTCTTTTCGAATAGTTTCAGGTACTCCGTTTTCTTTGGCTCCGTTTAAAAACTGTTCTTGATAAGTTTCCATACGTTGCCAGTCGCGCTTCTTGGTCATGCACTTTCTCAGTCCTTCAGCTTCACCT
Source organism: uncultured Nitrospina sp. (assembly GCA_913044145.1). Classification (GTDB taxonomy): domain Bacteria; phylum Nitrospinota; class Nitrospinia; order Nitrospinales; family VA-1; genus UBA8687. Next base: position 1,137 of record CAJWOD010000049.1, read on the forward strand.
AGGTTTATGCCAGCGATCGCGTGCGCTACTTTAAGTACGTCTTCCTGATAGATCATGATGCCGTAGGTTTCAGAGAGCACTTCCTTTAATTTTGGATGTAAGTAAGTAATCGTTTCCTCCCCAGTGTGTCGTTTGATATAGGCCTGCATCATGCCGCTAGAAGATACACCGGGGCGAATGATGGAGCTGGCAGCGGTTAGCTCCTCAAATGAATTCACACGAAGTTTTTGTAACAGGTTACGCATTCCCGGGCTTTCAATATAGAAGCACCCCATAGTTTTTCCTTCTTGTATCAAAGCTCGGGTAGCCGGGTCGGTCACTGGATCGATGCATGAAAAATCAATATGTTCCTTAATGGTGTTGGTGGTATCGACTTCAACGGCGAGCCCTCGTTGTGCTAGTAGATCAATTTTTAGCAGTCCTAGGTCTTTGACGGGATACATGTCGTATTGAGTAACTTCAAATCCTTTTCGTGTTTTTTGTAGTGGGATCAAATCGGTGATTGGTTTTGTGCTGACGACGAGTCCACCACAATGAATAGAGATATGACGTGGTAGCCCGGCAATCTTTTTTGCGGCAGCGATCATGTCACAAAATGGCGGGTCTTCGAATGGTAGACTCCGACATTCAGGAACGGTATCGCGCACTGCTCGCAGATTATTTAAATCAGCGGAGTGAGGTAGACGCTTGGTTATACGGTCGATGTCAAAAACGGGTATGCCCAGAGCTTTTCCTGCCGCCCGCAATGCAGACCGAATATCGAGGTGAGTATGAGTCGAAATCAAGGCAACATTTTTATATTTGTCGAAGACGTATTGAATCATTTCATCACGACGGTTCCAGGGAAAATCGATATCAATATCTGGGAAGTCTTCGCGCTGTTCATGTAGGAACCGCTCGAAATAAAGGTTATTTTTGATTGGATCCACTTCCGTGATATTGAGCGACCGGCATACGAGACTATTTGCTGCCGAACCGCGACCTACTGTAGGAATGCCACGCTGATGTGCTTCACGAACGATGTCCCATACCAGAAGAAAATAGGATGCTAATTGCATTTTCTCAATGATATTCAACTCATATTGCAGGCGCTGACGAACGCGTGTATTACGATATTGTTTTCGTATCCCCTGCCATGCAAGACTTCTCAACTGTCCGATATGTGTTTGACCGGAGGCGAGACCGAAGGGAGGAAATTGTAGTTGGCCGATGGGGAGTGTCATATCGCATTGTTCGGCAATGCGGTGAGTATTTTTTAACGCCTGTGGAAGATAACGATACAAATGTTTCATGACAGATTGCGGTTTCATCCACGCCTCGCGATGGATCGTGTCAGTGAAAGAAAGACAAGAAGTATTAAGACGAATGGCGGTTAAAAGTCGGTGTGTTTCCCAGTCCTTAGGTTCTAAAAAAAAAATACGGTTCGAAGCCACCAGCGGAATGCGATGCTTTTGTGAAAACTCCCAGCGTTGGACTTCACCGCTTTGCCAGGGTATGAGTTCGATCCCAAGATTACGACCGCCACGTGCTTTTGCCACCATGTCGATGATTTTCAGGGAGGGGCTCAAAATAATTACCTCGTCGTTACAATCGCGAAGTCGCGAAGCCAGAGAGAAATTAGATCTTAGATTACGGTCGGTAATGACTCGACACACTTCGCCAAAGCCCTGCAGATTTTTTGCGAGTAAGACGGCATGTGCTCCAGTTTGGGGATCATCGACTTCGGCCCCGAAAATCGGGCGAATACCATGAGATAAGGCTGTTCTTTGAAAATTCACCACACCATAAGTTGCATTTGTGTCGGTCAAGGCCAGAGCGGGGAACTCCATACCTCTAGCTCTTTGGATGAGGCTCTCGATACTTGCTGTCCCGCGTAGTAAGGAGTAGAAGCTGTGGCAATTTAAAGGAATATACATACGAATAAAAAGCGAAAATAGAGCTCAAAAAAAATGAAATTCAAAACCCCGGGAATCTTAGAGCTCAGCATAGTCGAAACTACCGACAGGGTCAAATGAAGAAAAGGACTTAAAAAAAATTGCGGAGGATTGTTTTAGGAGGTTTTTTGTTATCTTTATTCTCTCTTCCCATTCATTATTTCTTCTCTAACAGGATATTATTGACAAAAGGATGAAATATCATAGAATACAGGCCTCGTTTTACGCTTAACCCTATAAAAAATCATATTTATGTCGATTAGACGTTTGTAGAGTCTACTTGGCTATTGAACTACTAAAACCTGATTTTCATTTCATTTTTTTAATTTCGGAGGACAGGAAAATAAAATGCAGATAACTGGCATGCTTTGGGGAAGAAAATTGTTGGACCTGGTGGAATTTACACATTCTGAAGTCCATGGGCCAGAACTTAGTGTAGATGAAATCAAAGACATGATCAAACGACACGGACAATTATTTATTAAACCGGTGTTCAAAGGTGGTGTTGGTAAGAAGGGCAAATCCGGTCTTTTAGGTCGAGTAGATAATATTTCCGATGCGTTAAAAGAGAAAGAACGTCTATATTTTTGTGAGCATATTGATGGATCCAGCAAGGTCAAGTCAGACGGTGTTACGTATGAGGGAGCAGTGCCTGCCGATTATGAAGTTTATTTTTCTATTACAGAGAGTACTGAACATCGATCTCCTGTTATGACAGTCACTCATCATGGGGGCGTGGACATTGAAGAACTAGACTCTGATAAACTCGCAGTAGTTCCGTTTGATCCGTTGACAGGCTTGAAAGCATTCCATGTTTCAAATGCTTTGATGGATTTAGGTGCACCACCTCAAGTGATCAGTCCTTTGGTTCAGAACCTGCCAAAACTTTGGGATTTATACAACAACTATGGGATGTTGATGCTGGAACTCAACCCCATTCGTATGCAACCGGGTAAAGGTGGGCGCTTAACTCCTGTTGCTTGTGATTTTAAATGTGCTTTTGATCAAGACGATCCAGCGTGGAAAAGATTGCAACTGCCTGCACATCTTTTCGCATCCGACTATTCCGAGTTCGAACAAGAAATCAATCAGCTTCGCACTTATCAGGGGCAGAGTGATGTTTTCGTTATGAACGATAAGGGAAGCATTACTGCACCTACATTTGGTGGTGGTGCGAATGCGATGGTTACCGAATTACTGGGAGAAGACGCAACTATCTCTTCCGACTTTGGTGGTAATCCTCCTTATGAAAAAATGAACGACATATCTAAAATTAGTTTTAAATACTGGTTGCCGCAGTCGAATGTCCTATTTATTATCGGTGGTAAAGCTAACAATACGGATATTTATGAAACATTTCGTGCTATGGGAGATGGATTACGTGAGTTTTTCCAAACCCACGGTCCGATCCCAATTTTTGTTGTTGTAGGTCGAGGTGGTCCTAATGTAATTCGCGGAATGAACTATCTGCGAGATGTTCTGGATTCTTTGGGACTTCCCTATCGATTCTTTGGGCATGACAGCGCTATGTCCGAAGTCATCAACTATGCACTTAAGGTGAACGAGTGGATGAAAAACGGCGGCAAAGACGAAATTAAAGCCAAATTAAAAATTTAACTTAACGAAACTGTTGGAGGTTTGAATGCATAAGCAAGGCGTGGGGGATTTCCCCTTTTACTGTGGCATTAACTCTCTGTCTGAGTTGGCAACCAAAGACGACAGATGCGTAGTATTAAATATTTTAGGTAAAGAAAGTTCAGGTGTAACCCCGATTAGTAATGACTATTCCGGCGGTAATATTGTTTTTGGCACCGGCCCGGGAAAATCTGGCAAGAGTCTGATAACGAAGTCCGGTAAAATCCCCGTTTATAACTCTATTAAAGAAGGTATGGAGGCGGGACATAAATTCAACACCGTTGTAATCTACCTTCCCCCTTCGGGAGTTAAAGATGGGCTCGCCGAAGCCGTACGTGACAACCCGGACCTCACTAAAGCTATTATTCTTACTGAAAAAGTTTCGGTTAAAGATTCTAGAATCATGAGAGCAATTTGTCAGGCGAATGGCGTTGATCTTTTTGGTGGCAATTGTCTTGGCTTGGCTGATGCTTGGAATCACGTGCGATTGGGTGGAGCTCTAGGTGGAAACTCTCCTGAAGAATCACTCATTAAAGGTTCGGTTGCCTTGTTTTCCAACTCTGGCAATTTCACCACGACGATAGCTGTTTATCTTTCTACTGCAGGGTGGGGAACGACAACTTCTGTTTCCAGCGGTAAAGATGTTTACATTCAATATGGAGCAAAAGAGTTTCTTTATGCGTTAGATAACGATGATCGTTCAAAAGCCGCCGTACTATACAGTGAACCAGGTGGATACTATGAGTACGGACTAAAGTCGGATAAGCCTATCATCGCCTGTGTTGTTGGACGTTGGAAAGCAAAATTGACCAAAGCTTGCGGCCACGCTGGATCTTTGTCGGGGTCTGGAGACGATGCGCTTGCTAAAGAACAATGGTTTATGGATTACTTTGGAGTCGACGGGATTTATACGCCAGAAAAACCAATCTTCTCGAAAAAGGGTGCCTTGGTTACCAACATTGCATATATTCCGGAAGCTTTGACCAAAGTCATGGAGCTTAACAATTGTAAGCCAGATTTCGAGCCGCGCGGTAGTCTCGATTTGAAACCGTGGTTTGGCAATAATCAGGGTTTATCTCTACCCCCTGAGCTGGATCTTTCTATTGTTGAAGCAGCCAGTCCATATAATGAACAGATCGAAGCTTTGAATCAAATGGTAGGTGCCCAACATCGACGTGAAACTTTGAAAGATGCTAGTGGTGCTTCGATGATGGATCCAAAAACTCAGGTGTCGAAAATTCATAACACTTCGATTCTTGATGCCTCTATGTCAACCTTTGAAGCCAATTTAGTGCATGCACTCACACGGCAATACACTTGCGAGTATGGTGAAAAGATCGCAAACATTGTCTTGAATATGTACGTGAATCAGCACAATCAACCCACGATGATAGCTGCTCAAGCTGCACGAGATAACGGTAATTCTCCGAACACCGTGGTTTCCTCTGCGGTAGCGATTGTTGGAAAAAAAATGGTGCAAAAGGCGATGGATGCTTCAAGTGCTTTATTAGAGTTATTTCAGCACACCAAGCTCGACAATCCAAAAGAGACATTCGATTACGCTGTCCAATTAAAAGAAGCGGATAAATTTAAAGATGCGCTTTTAGCCGTTGACGAAGACCCTTGCGCTAGCATGTTAGCGGAGTATCTAAATAAAGCTGGTAATTCTGTATTTATTAAGTTTGTGCAAGATTTTGCAGCTGCCAATGGTGGAAAACTTTCTACTGATGCACTATTCGGTGCCGTTTGGGTTACTTTGGGCTGGGAAGCGCTGAGAGGCAAAAAGATTTCTAAAGGCACGCTGATCCGCCTTCCTTGGTATTCTCGCATCTATAGCACCATCGTTGGAGTTTCTGCTCCCTCCTCACGGCACACGGAAGATAGTGTTGCTGGAGTTAAGCTAGAAGAGTTAATTCCTAATTACAGCTTCACAAAGACAGCATTTGTCACTTTGTTGGGTCGTCAGCCTTCCGAATCGGAGCTTTATGAATTTCAAGTTCTCCTCGGTCTTATAATTACTAACGGACCGGGCACTATTTCTGCTCAAGGTGCTAAAGGTGCTGTTAGTGCAGATGGCCCAGAACAGCCTCAGCGCGTGCAATTGAATAAAGGTTTTATCGGTTTTCTCACGCATACTGGTTTTGCCCATGGTGGAAATGGATTTGAAGCGGCAGCATTCCTTATGGAAAACTTTAAAGGTAAAGGACTGAAAGATCCTTCTGATAGTAATCATGGTCTTGATTTAGATGCTATGGCTCTAAAGGTCGCGAAAGAATATGCTGACTATAAAAAGAAACAAAAAGCAATCGGTAATCTAGACTATGCCAAGCTGCCTTGTGTGAACCATCCCATATTCAAGGGCAAAGATGTAAATTACGACCCGCGAGAAGTTTTCGTTAATGACCTATTCAAGGAAAAAGGCATTAATAATGTTTTCTTGGACTTTTACCACAGTCTCGTTCAGGGGCTATTCAATGCGAAAGTTAGTAAGAATGTTTATTGTGTAAACATTGATGCAGTTATCGCCGTAATCCTTCTAAAAATTGTCTGGGCAGATTTCAACGATGGCAAGATGAAAGAAGAGGATATTGAGTCTGCCAGCTTCGCAACCTTTTTGTTTGGAAGAATGATTGGTTGTGCGGCTGAAATTGATGATCATACATCACGTGGTAAAAATATGGATACCCGAACCCCAGCGAGCAAATGTTCCTATGTTGGTTAATCTGGTGACGCCTGATGATAATTAGGCAGTTCAATAAATTAGGTTTAAATGGAAGTTTGAAAGGGCTTTTACTCCAAAGAGTAAAAGCCCTTTGTATTTTTACCGTTGTGAATCTGACGAGTTAAAATTATAAGGTAGGGCATGATGATGCTACTGCTAATTTTCTGTGGAGGAACTTTACCTTCTAACAAAGTTGGAAATGAGGAGCTAATCATTGACAATTTCTGTTTTTAGAGTAAAGAAAAACTAAGTTAACTCTTACCAAAGGTGCTTTGTGCAGTGTCAAGAAGGGGTATTGAAAGCTCCCTATCAGTATTCATTGATTCAAAAATATATTTTTAACGACCTACCTTTGATCGCCATGAATGTGGCTCGCATTGGTGCTCAGACGCCAGGAATGGCTTGTGAAATTGCTGATGGCGAAAAGCATTTCGTTACAATTGGGTTCGGTCCCATGAACTGGTTGCTCATAACGCCAGATGTCCCGGCACCAGGTGGATTTAGTGTGTTTGACGAAGTAGATATAGGGGATAAAGAGATGCCTGAGTCTGAAGGAGATATATTACTATATTTTTCATCCGGCTATCCGAAGCTAAACCGTGAGTTAGCAAAAATTGTTCAAGAGCTGTTTGGTAATAAAGGCGAGTTGATTGAGGATGTCGAAGTCGAGGGTGGTGAGCATTCCAACCTTGCAGCAGTGAAAAGCCAGGTTTTGATCGAAGATCCTAATTTCCTTGATCAGGCACAAAGCAGTTTTTTAAGCACGCATCGATTTCCTTTTAAGGATGAGACGTCTACCGATTTGCCTCAGCACCGTTATAACTATCAAACAGATAATGAGTCCGGCGACTATATTTTGACCTTTGATAAAAACCCCTCGACGCTGGAAGAACATAGCGAGTCCTTAAGTCAAGCTGCAAAATCACGTGGCCTGTTTTTTATTCCGTCTCTTGAGCTATTGACCAGTTTAAGAATGGGAGGCATCCGTATGGGTTCCCTCGCTATCAACGCTCGTTGGAAAGGATACTAATGTGATTGGTAATAGGACAAAACTCGTTTAACAGGCAGGGCTTTCGGGTATATGAATTAAGGTTTTAATTTAGCCTCGTGAATAATTTTCTCTTCTTTTCCTCAATTCACCTAGGTACAATTTCTCCTCTATTTAAAAATAATAATTTTAACTCTAGGAGTTAAATTTCATGAAAAGAATAGTCGTATTTTTTGTCATTACTTTATCAGTTTTATTAAGTTTAGTGGCTTTGGCAAATGCAGGGGT
>CAJWOD010000050.1 GCA_913044145.1 uncultured Nitrospina sp.
GTGAGTGATTCCTTTGAATCTGCTGGGTTATAGTGAACTCAAGATAGTTAAATATCCATTACTACCAGGTGGCCCACTATCAGAACAATGAAATCCAAATTTTGCTGGCGTGAGAAAAGTCCCTTTGGTAGGCTATTAATATGGATGACAAAATAAAAATTAAGGAAAAAACTCCCGAAGTACCCCTAAAAAACCTGGAAACATTGTGGCTACAAGTGGGTGGTACGCTTTGCAATTTGGAATGCTCCCATTGTTTCATCAGTTGTTCCCCAACAAATAAAACTATTGCTATGATGACGTTAGCGCAGGTAAAGGAAAGGGTAAGAGAAGCTAGTGAATTAGGAGTTAAGGATTATTATATTACCGGGGGGGAAGTTTTTATTAATCCAGAAATTTTTGAAATACTTGAAACAATTTTGAGCTATGGTCCATTGGATGTGCTAACGAATGGAACCCAGATTACTTCCGAAAAGGCGCAACGGCTTAGAGTAATTCAAGATGCATCAAAAAACCTTCTTCGTTTCCGAGTCAGCATGGAACATTTTGATCAAGCTAAAAATGATGCAATTAGAGGAAAGCATGCTTATCAAAAAGCCACCGCTGGGATCGCATGTTTAGCCGAAGCTGGATTCTCCCCCATTCTCACAGTAACGCGCACTTGGGAGGAGGGGTGCGATTCTGAGATGGAATTAAAGTTTAGTAAATTTCTTAGGCAAAATGGGGTTAAACAACCACAACTAAAAATACTACCTGAGTTTTTACTAGGACAACTAGCGAAAAATAAGCGCTATTACTCTAAAGAAGAACATGTGACAAAAAAGTGCTTCGAAAATTTTGATATTACTCAATTACAGTGCTCAACCTCTCGAATAGCTACAGGCGATGGGGTTTATGTATGCCCAATTTTAGTGGATAACCCTTTTGCGCGAATGGGGGATACCATTGGTCAAACGATGCGACCGTTTCCTTTGGCGCATTCAGCCTGCTACACTTGCAGGGTTACTGGAATGACCTGTAAGTCTACCTCTTAAGTTAGAAAGTAAAGCATGGCCCTATTAAATTCCACTATGGTTCCTTTGGGAACCGCGGCGATCAATTTTAAGTTGCCTGGCGTTGATGGCGAAGAATATTCTCTGACCAGTTTTTCAGAAGACTCTGTGTTGGTAATAATTTTTATGTGCAATCATTGCCCTTATGTGAAAGCCGTAATTCAGCGCCTGATAGATTTGCAGAAAGAAGTATCGGATCAAGGAGTGCGGTTAGTGGGTATCAATTGCAATGATGCGAAAAAATATGAAGATGATTCTTTCGAGAATATGAAAAGTGTTTCGAAGGTCTGGAAGATGAATTTCCCATACTTGTTTGATGAGTCGCAAGAGACAGCTAAAAAGTATGAGGCTGTGTGCACACCTGATATTTATGTGTACGGAAAAGAGAGGAAATTACTCTATCGAGGGAGAATCGATGACAACTGGGAAAAAGCAAACCACGTCAGAAAAAGAGATTTAAAGCAAGCCATTGATTGTATTCTTAAGGGTAAGAAAGTTCCTGAGGAACAAATTCCGTCAATGGGATGTTCTATAAAATGGAAAGTGTCTTAGAAAAAACCTATGCAAGCTTTAAAAAAATGGTTATTCATCTTTGCCGCAGTAGTTTTTGCTGGCTCAATGTTTGCCGACAAAATTCTTTCTTTTTATGTTGATTGGTTGTGGTTTGAAAACCATGGTATAGCCTCGGTGCTTTGGACCGTTTTGGTTTCACAATTTGGTTCGGGGTTCCTCGTTGGGATTTTATTTTTCTTGGCAACCTATGGTTTTCTGATACGAATCTATAAGAAAACATCACATCTTCCCATATTATTATCTGATCAGGTCCGTCGTGAAATTCCACTATTGGATATCATTGCGGAAAACTTAAAACTGCTCATTTTACTAGCCCCCTTGGTTTTAGCGGTAATGACAGGTTTGGTCATGTCTCAACAATGGGAGGTTGTCCTTCAACATCTCAATGCTTCTCCTTTTGATCTAGCAGATCCTATATTTAATAAAGATATATCCTTCTACGTTTTTAACCTTCCATTCTGGTTAATGGTTAAATCTCTAATCTGGGAAATCATGATAGTGATTTCTATTGGTGTGGGGTTAATTTACTTTTTCAAGCGCTTCGTTTATGTAGGCCCTACTGGTGTTGTCCTTCTCCCAGAAGCTAGAAGAACACTTTCAGGACTGGTCGGATGCTTTTTTCTCCTTTTTGCCAGCGAGTTTTTTCTTCAACGGTATGAATTGCTGACAAAAGGAAACGAATTGATTTCAGGCATCGGTTTTGCTGATGATTATGGGTCCATTCCCATTCTTTATGTTTTGATACTGGTATCTTTGGTGGGGTCGGCATTTTCTTTTTTTGGTCTGGTCAGGCCTGGAATGAAAAAAATTCTTATCTCAGTGGTTTCTTTGGCGTTAGTTTATTTTGTAGGTAATGTATACCCTAAGATATTACAAAAATTTGTGGTTGATCCAAATGAATTGATAAAGGAGACACCATACATAGAGCGTACTATTTCAGGAACATTGAATGCTTATGGGCTGAGCGATACTGGAACTCATGGGCTTTCCGGTTCTGAATCGTTAACGGCTGAAAGTATTCGCAAAAACGATGCCACTATAGAAAATATCAGACTATGGGATCAGGAGCCCCTTCTCGATACACTTGGACAGATCCAAGAGATACGTACCTACTATCAATTTCAATCTGTTGATAATGACCGCTATCGTATTAACGGAAAATATCGTCAGACTTTGTTGTCTCCCAGAGAATTGTTATCCTCAAATCTGCCAAACCGGACTTGGATCAATGAACACCTGACTTTTACACATGGTTATGGCGTTTCGTTAAGCCCTGTGAACCAAGTGACACCAGAAGGCCTACCAGTACTATTTATTAAAGATATTCCTCCACAATCAAATATGGATTTAAAGGTAAAGCAGCCAGAAATTTATTTTGGTGAGTTAGCGAATGATCATGTTTTTGTAAACACAGGAACCAAAGAGTTTGATTATCCGGAAGGCGAAAAAAATGTTTACAAGAATTATGAAGGTAAGGGTGGTTTCCCAGTAGGGTCTTTTATAAAAAAGGTGATTCTTGCTGCACGATTTAAAACTTTGAAAATTTTGTTTGCAGATGATATTGAAAGCGAAAGCCGAGTCTTGATGTACCGCAATATAACTAAGCGTGTTCAGAAAGTTACACCTTTCCTTAGATTAGACAACGATCCTTATTTGGTTATATCAGAGGGACGTTTAATTTGGCTTTATGACGCTTATACAGTGAGCAATCGATATCCTTATTCCCAGAAAATTCCTAGGTTTGGAAACTACGTTCGGAACTCCGTCAAAATTTCAATCGATGCGTATGATGGATCGATGAATTTTTATATTTCTGATTTGTCCGACCCAATTATACAAACCTATCAGAATATTTTTCCTGACCTATTCCAGAAGTTATCCGAAATGCCAAAGGATTTGCGAAACCATATTCGCTATCCCTCTGACTTGTTTGCGATCCAGACTTTTATTTATGCGACCTATCACATGAAGCGTCCTCAGGTTTTTTATAATAAGGAGGATCAGTGGGAAATTCCTGAAATAGATGGTCGTGTAATGCAGCCTTATTACACAATTATGAAACTTCCGGGAGAGGAGCAAGAAGAGTATATTCTTATGGTTCCCTATACACCGCGGGGCAAGAGTAATCTATCAGCATGGATGGTGGCCCGTAGTGATGGGGAAAGTTATGGCAAGCTCGATGTTTATATGTTTCCAAAACAAAAACTGGTTTATGGCCCTAGTCAAATTGTTGCGCGTATCAATCAGGATGCGGAAATTTCACGTCAGATTTCTTTATGGGATCAGCGAGGTTCAAGTGTTATTCAAGGCACATTACTTGTAATTCCTATAGAAGAGTCTTTAGTTTACGTCAGGCCTTTATATTTGAAAGCCGATGCAGGAAAAATTCCAGAGTTGAAAAGAGTTATTGTGGGGTATGAAGACAATATTGCTATGGAACGAACTTTGGACGAAGCATTAAAGAAAATTTTTCCAGGTCTTTCCGGTGTTATACCCAGAGCGACTGAGCAAATCCAGAGCATGACTACGAAAACGCCTCGGCCAAATGAAGAAAGGAGCCTGACATTAAGAAAAGCCGATTACGACAAGATTCAAAAACTTTATAAGAAAGTTTTAGAGTCTCAAGGAGAGCTCGATCAGTCTTTGAATAATTATAAAAAAGAGCTGGAAGCTTTAGGAGAGGTTTTGCAAGAGACGCCTATTACTCTCCACTCTGTAAAACCCTCGGGAGAATAGTTTTATTTTTGGAATAGGTTCAACTGTTGGGTGGTGGAAAGGTGGTCGGTTATAGGTACAGGGTAGTTTCCATCAAAACAGGCAGAGCAGAATTTATTCTTACCATTTTGCAAGACTTCTAACATTTTTTTGATGCTTAGATATTGTAGGGAATCTGCACCTAGATATTTTCGTGTTTCTTCAAGGGAATGGGTGTGAGCAATCAGTTCCTCTTTATGAGGAGTATCAATTCCATAAAAACAAGAATATAAAATAGGGGGCGCAGAAATTCTAAGGTGAACTTCCTTAGCTCCTGCTTCCAGAAGCATTTTTACTATTTTACGACAGGTAGTTCCGCGGACAATAGAATCATCAATGATTGCGAGCCGTTTACCCGAGATAAGATTTTTTACAGCATTTAGTTTAAGCTTCACCCCAAAATTTCTTATTTGGGATTGAGGTTCAATAAAAGTCCGGCCGACATAATGATTGCGAATCAATCCCATTTCAAATGGGATACCACTTTCTTCTGCAAATCCCATTGCCGAAACAACTCCCGAGTCTGGAACGGGAACAATCAGGTCCGCATCTGCTGGGCTTTCCTGTGCCATGGCCCGGCCCATTTCTTTTCGTGCTGCATAAACATGTTCGCCGAACAAAAAACTGTCGGGACGCGCGAAATAAATATGTTCAAAAACACAGTATTTGCTTTCTACTTTTTTAAAAGGAAAAAAAGATTGTAGCCCATTTTCATTAATCAGTATCAACTCTCCCGGTTCAACTTCGCGAATGAACTCGGCTTCAATTAGATCCATCACACAGGTTTCTGAGGCAATAATATATGCTCCATCTAATTTCCCCAAACAAAGCGGTCTGAATCCGTGAGGATCACGGGCGGCTAGGAGTTCATTTTCTGTCATTAGTACTAAGGAGTAAGCACCGTTTACCTGTCGCAAGGCTTCTGCGGCTCGATCAACGAAGTTTTCACTTTTAGCTTGCGCCATCAAGTGAACAATGACCTCGCTGTCGTTGGTGGATTGGAAGATGGCTCCCTTGCTACCTAACTCTTTTCGGATTGCCTTGGCGTTGACCAAATTACCATTGTGTGCGAGAGCCAGAGAACCGGCCGCGTAATTGATCATACAGGGTTGCGCGTTTACTAATTCGCTCTTTCCTGCTGTCGAATAACGATTATGACCAATGGCAAGTGGGCCGGGAAGTTTAAGTAGGCGTCCAGGGTCGAATATATCAGCAACCAAACCCATTCCTAACTCGAGATGCATCTGTGAATGGGTGCTGGCAACAATTCCGGCACTTTCCTGTCCTCGGTGCTGTAGTGCGTAAAGCCCTAGATATACTAGGTTAGCGGCCTCTGGATGACCGTAAACTCCGACTACTCCACACTCTTCATGTAGTTTATCCAGCATAGCGCCCTAAAGAAGTTTTCCAGATATTTTTAATTGATTCTATTTCCTGCTTTATATATTCCTGACCGTTGATAGTAACTGTGAATTGTGATCCTCCCGTTACTCCGATCAAAGAAAAATCTACGTTATGGGTTAAAGCCAAGTTTTTAATTTGTTGCATTAATTCTTCCTGGAAAGAGATAACGATTCGTGATTGAGATTCGCCAAATAAAAGCGTATCTCCTCGAATGTTTGATTTCAGTTCAAGCTTCGCCCCTAAAGTTTCTTTCGGAGCGGCAAAACAAGACTCTGCTACAGCGATAGCTAGTCCTCCTTCAGAGCAATCGTGCGCTGATTGAATAAGTCCTTTATGTATTAGTTTTAGGCAAAACTCTTGAACTTGTTTTTCGTTTTTTCGGTCTAGAACCGGAGGCTTTCCTTCGGTTTTGTCGAACAAGACCTTCAGGTATTCGCTACCACCCAACTCTTCCATAGTACAACCGATGAGCCCGATGCAGTGTCCAGATTTTTTAAACCCCTGCGTCATAATTTTTGTCTGATCCTCAATCAGACCGACCACTGCAACGATGGGCGTGGGGAAAATAGCTTCCCCTTTAGTTTCATTATAGAGGCTGACGTTTCCGCTGACTACTGGAATATCAAAATAAAGGCAGGCATCGCCGATTCCCTGAACTGCCTGCTTAAATTGCCACATGATTTCTGGTTTTTCTGGGTTTCCAAAATTAAGGCAGTTGGTCAATCCAATTGGCTTTGCCCCAGAACATGTTACATTGCGGCATCCCTCTGCAACGGCTATGGCTGCTCCCTCATATGGATCGAGGTAACAGAATCTGCTGTTACAATCAGCAGATATAGCTACTGCTTTTTTAGTGCCCTTGATACGTAAAACAGCTGCATCTGAACCGGGAAAAACTAAGGTGTTTAGGCGCACCATATGATCATATTGTTCATAGATCCATTCTTTACTGGCAATATTTGGACACGCAAGTAATTTTAAAAAAGCTTTGTCACCATGGGAAGGTTCTGGCAGTTCCGTCAAATTTAGTTGGTCAATCTTATCAAGATATTTAGGACGTTCAGTTTCTCGTTTGAGATCTAAAGCCCCATCTACGACTGGGAAGGTAGGCAGGTTGACCACTTCATTACCGTCAAATTGGATGCGAACACCAGGCTCATCAATCACCTCTCCAATTATCGCAGCATCGAGTCCCCATTTTTCAAGAATGGCGATAGCCTCCTCTTCATGCCCCGGCTCAATCACAAATAACATCCTCTCTTGTGATTCTGATAATAGGATCTCGTAGGGTGTCATACTTTCTTCTCTTAGGGGGATTTTAGATAAGTCCATTCTCACTCCGGCTTCCGAGCGATGGGCCATTTCAAATGAGGATGAGGTAAGCCCAGCGGCGCCCATATCTTGGACACCCACAACCCAGTTGAACTCCATAATTTCCAAGCAGGCCTCGATCAATAATTTTTCAGTGAAGGGATCGCCTACCTGTACCGTGGGTCTTTTTTTTTCTGTTGTCTCATCAAACTCGGATGAAGCAAGAAGGCTCGCGCCATGAATTCCATCTCGGCCGGTTTTGGATCCAACATATAAAATACGATTGCCAACGCCCCCGGCTTTTGCCAGAAAGATCCCATCTGATTTTGCTAGTCCCAAACAAAAAGCATTTACTAGAATATTACCGTTGTAACAGGAATCAAAATAAACTTCTCCTCCAACAGTGGGTACGCCGGTACAGTTTCCATAGCTGGAAATACCATCGACTACACCGTTTAGTAAAAATCGTGTGCGTGGATCTTCCATTTCGCCAAAACGAAGGGAATCTAGTAGCGCTATGGGTCTTGCTCCCATGGTAAAAATATCTCGCATGATTCCGCCAACACCTGTGGCTGCACCTTGATGTGGTTCGATAAAGGAAGGGTGGTTATGGCTTTCAATTTTAAAAACCACCGCGAAACCATCACCAATATCTATGACTCCCGCATTCTCTCCCGGGCCTTGCAACACGTTAGGACCTTCAGTTGGCAAATTTTTTAAAAACGGTCGGGAGCTTTTGTAACTACAATGCTCACTCCACATCACAGAAAAAATACCCAATTCGGTAAAGTTAGGTGTGCGGCCGATTAAATCGAGAATGCGTCGATATTCGTCTTCCGTTAAACCATGGTCTTTAGCAAGTTGTAGAGTGACTTCAGGTTCGTTTTGCATTTTTATGTTTAGCTTTGCGAGATAAGAGATTGAAAAATGCCTTGTCCATCAGTATTGGACCACAACGGATCGGCACACCGTTCTGGATGCGGCATCATTCCCATCACATTTTTTTGCTCATTGCAGACTCCGGCAACAGAACCGATGGAGCCATTAGGATTACTCGATTCGCTGATATTACCTTTTGTGTCACAATATCGAAAAAGGACTTGTCCTTTTTCTTCAATATCCTTTAAAGAAAGAGGATCAATATAATAACTGCCTTGATGATGAGCGATAGGGACTTGTATGATGGATTTATTGCCGCATTGCTGAGTAAATGGTGTATCTGTCGATTCAATACGGACGTATACATTTTTACAGATGAATTTCCGCGTATGGTTCTGTATTAAGGCACCGGGCAAGAGACCCGACTCAACAAGAATTTGGAATCCGTTACAAATTCCAAGGACCTTCCCACCCTTTTTAGCAAAAGGGATCACGGAACTCATAATGGGAGAAAAGCGGGAAATAGCACCTGCACGTAAGTAATCCCCATAAGAGAATCCCCCCGGTAGTATCACTAAATCATAGGAACTCAGGTCAACATCGTCTTTATGCCATAACCAGTGAGTTTCTTGATTTAAGACGTCTTTAAGAATGTGGTAGCAATCGTGATCGCAATTTGATCCAGGAAAAACAACTATTCCACACTTCAT
>CAJWOD010000051.1 GCA_913044145.1 uncultured Nitrospina sp.
GAAGAAATAGATCCCTTAGCAGAAAACTATTTTGAGAATATGCGGAAAATAGCAAAAGCAATTTCCGGAGCAAATCATTGAGTGAAAATTCAGTAATAAAAATTCAAGATCTTCATTTTAGTTATGGAAGCCCCGTCATCCTCGAAGATATTCAACTAGATATAAAAGCCAAAGAATTTGTGGGTATGGTCGGCCCCAACGGCAGTGGTAAAACAACCCTTCTTAAAATTATTTTAGGCCTATTGGATCCGGATAAAGGATCGGTAGAAGTACTAGGAAAACCACCGTATCAGGCGGTAAAAGAAATTGGCTATATGCCACAGTTTACTGCTTTCTCCAGAGATTTTCCCATTAGCGTAGAAGAAACAGTACTCATGGGGCGATTGGGGAAAACCTCTAGTATTGGCCTTTTTAGCAAAGAAGACAAACAACTGGCCGGAGAATCTATGGAAGCTGTTGAGATTCTAGATTTAAAAAAACGTTCCATTGGTTCTCTTTCTGGTGGGCAATTACAACGAGTATTGATTGCTCGGGCTCTTGCTTGCAATCCTCAAATCATGATTCTAGATGAACCCACCGCCAACGTTGACATGAAAGTAGAAAAAGATATTTTTGATCTCTTAAAAAAATTAAACGAAAAAATAACGATCATTGTTGTGACCCACGATATCGGTTTCATATCCCAATACATTACTAAAGTTGCTTGTATTAATCGCACTCTGATTTGTCATCCCACTTCTGAACTTACAGGAGAGACTATAGAAAGTCTGTACGGAACACACGTCCACATGGTGCACCATCATCATGAAGGGGAGGATAACCATTGAGTTCATTTCTGGAAGCCGTCTCCACGCAAACTTTCATGCAAAACGCTCTGATGGGAGGTATTCTTGCAAGTGTAGCCTGCGGAATCATCGGCTCTTATGTTGTTGTGAAGCGAATTGGTTACCTTGCAGGTGGTATCGCCCATGCCGTGCTAGGAGGAATGGGTATTGCCTATTACCTTGATCGTTCACCTATTGAAGGCGCCTTGGTTGCGGCACTCGTCTTTGCTTTTATCCTTGGGTGGGTCAGTCTGCGCATGCAGCAACAAGAAGATACTATTATCGGGGCATTATGGGCTGGTGGAATGGCTATAGGTATTTTGTTTATCTCAAAAACACCAGGATACAATGTAGATTTAATGAGTTTTTTGTTTGGTAATATTCTAATGATCGCATCTGAAGATCTTTATTGGATAGCTGGACTCGACTTACTCATATTGGTTATCGTTTTTCTTTTTTACAAACAATTCATAGCCGTCTCTTTTGATGAGGAGTTTGCGTGGCTTCGAGGCATTCCCGTTGAACGGTTCTACCTCCTTTTTCTTTCGTTGGTGGCTCTAACCATTGTCATTTTGATACAGATTGTCGGGTTAATTCTAGTCATCGCCCTTTTAACGCTACCCGCAGCCATTGCCGGACTATACGTTCGATCGCTCAACCTGATGATGGTCCTTGCAACTTTGTTTGGAATAGTTTTTACAACAGGCGGATTAGCATTATCTTATCAACCCGACCTACCTCCCGGCCCCACTATCATTCTTTTAGCAGGGGCATTGTATCTTTTATCGCTTGTCATGCATCGATTCAAAACAAAAAGTCTAACCACCACTGATTGCTGCTCTAGCCTAGAAAACGAATTAAATAAAGTTCAGGATAGCAAACGAAACATTCTCGTCTGGGTTCTGTTAATCAATGGAGCCATGTTTCTTATTGAAGGAATTTATGGTTGGTTAGCGCAATCGAGCGCGTTGATGGCCGATGCCCTTGATATGCTTGGCGATGCAGCAATTTTTGGTTTTTCTCTTTATGTCATTCGACTGGATTCCATTTGGCAACACCGTGCCGGATATATAAAGGGAATCATCATGGCCCTCTTTTCAATTAGTGTTTTAATAGGTGCCTTTTACAAATTATTCAATCCAGTCGTGCCAGAGGCTTTCACAATGGGAGGCATTGGCGCCCTGGCTCTCGTTGCAAATCTTATTTGTGCGATTCTTTTATTAGGCTTCAGAGATTCCGATATCAATATGCGTTCGGCCTGGATCTGCTCACGTAATGATGTGCTTGCAAACATAGGGGTTTTGCTGGCAGCTTGGGGTGTGTCCTGGACTGGATCCTCCTGGCCCGACTTGATTGTCGGTGTTAGTATTTCTGCCTTGATATTAAAATCCGCTATTGAAGTTTTGAAAGACGCGAAGTTGGAAATGGCAAACCATCAAAGCACATGATCTTAGGTTTAGATGACATTCCGGGTGGAACAACTTTTATTTCGTTTTTTATTTGGGTGATATTAACCTGCCTATATTATCTCGTCTGCTACCTAGCAACTTTAAATGTTCTTGATGACATTACCCGAAACAGTTGGCTAAAAGTTCCCGCTATGATGCTTGCGGCTGCCCCTGCTGCTGGCCTGATGACAATATTTCAATATAAACCTTTCATTTTTGCCATCCTTGTTTCTTTCGCTAATTATTTTCGCGTGCAAAAAATAATTCGGAAACCCAATTCAAAATGGGGGAACATGAAAACAAACCCTACTTTGTTTTACTTAGCAAGCTATGGATATATCGCGTTACTAACCACTCTGGCATTTTACTTTCCTACCCTAAGTTCTGGCCAATAACTATATTTCTAGCTTAACTTCTAAAAAGTATTTATTAATTTCTAATTTAAAAATGGTAACCACATAGGAGTTTTTGCGCGGTAGTTTTCATAATCTTTCCCAAACTGCTCTTTTAAAGCTTTCTCTTCAAAATGAATGCGGTATTGAAATCCGAAGAAAGCAAAAAATGTTCCGATAATACCGGCATACCAAGAATGAGTCGTAACTGCATAGGCAAGGATTACAAACATCATACCTGTATAGGTAGGGTGACGCATATACTTATGCAGTTGATCTGTTTTAAGAGTTTGCTTGTCGCGAAAGGCAATATTAAATTTAAAACGCAGGAATCCAAGCTGGGATATTGCTAAAATTCGTAAAGTCGTCCCAAAAGTAAAAAGTATAGCAATAATAATTAATTCCCATATCTCTACCGGGATTAAGGTTGTTCGCGAAACAAATGACATGCCGATCAAGGCGACTATGATTGGCAAAACATGACCAAAAAGTTGTTGCAAATAAGCCTTATTAAATTTTACGTCCTCCTGTCTTTCAGTCAGCGTAAAAAAGACAATTTCAACGATTCCAAATATGAGGTTACAATAGGAAACAATTAAAATACGTTCTACCTGGGCACTGCCCAACCACCAAGGGACTAAAGGCAGTAAATAAGTAAAACCGACAAGAATTATATTGAGATTAAAGCTTCTAAAAAGGCAAAACAAAAAGATCATAGCAAAAACGGCAAAATTGATTTTAAGAAGCAGGATAGCAGACACAAAAACCTCTAACACTCATTTAAATACAATAAATTAGTCAAAATTCGAAACTCGACAAAGCAGGAAAATAATCCTCTAGAGTTAGGTATTCTACTGTTTTTTAGAGCGTTTTTATTATTTTTATATTAAAATACCAAGATTTTGATATCACTTCACATCTAAAGATCTGAAATATTGAGATTATCAATATAAATATACTAGAAATGGGACGCTTAGCACGAGGAAATGACTAGATTAAACCCCCTCTTTTAATAAGGCTAGAAATCCATTGGTTATAGAATAGAATTGAGGCAATTAATGGACGCAAAAACGTTAAATATCCCCGAAGAAGTCAAACGGGAAATCGAGACCTTTGCAGCAGAAGTCGAACGTTTGAATCGTGGCCAAGTTGGCGATGACGACTTTAAAAGATTCCGTCTGCAACAAGGAATCTATGGACAAAGGCAAGACGGCGAACAAATGGTTCGCACAAAACTGCCTGCGGGAAGAATTACCAGTGAACAAATGCGATGCATGGCTGACTTTGCTGAAAAATATTCGCATGGGGTTTTACACATCACGACCCGGCAGGATATCCAATTACATTACGTTAAAATAGACGATGTCCCGCAAGGACTTGAAGACCTTGCGCAAGCAGGAATTACTACACGTGAAGCGTGTGGCAATACCGTAAGAAATGTCACGGCCTGCCACAAAGCAGGAACGTGTTCTACTGAGGTTTTTGACGTTACGCCCTATGCACTGGCAGTTTCAAATTACCTTTTACGAAGAGATTTAACACAAAACCTTCCACGAAAATTTAAAATCAGCTTTGGTGGTTGTAACGGCTGTGGACTAGCACCTATCCATGACATCGGCTTGAAAGCCGTTATCAGAAACGAAAATGGAAAAGAACTGCGTGGTTTCCGTGCACTCATTGGTGGGGGTCTCGGCTCGTTTCCACATGCGGCTTTACCTTTAACCGATTTTATTCCAGAGAACCACCTGCTAAGAATGTGTGAAGCCCTAGTAGCGGTATTCGACAAATACGGCGACAAGAAAAATCGTAATAAGGCTCGCTTCAAATTTGTCTTAGATAAACTGGGACTAGAAAAAATTAAAGAGCTCTATAATGAGGAGTTTTCGGCTTTAGAAGGAAATAACTATACCCCAATCAAAATAGATAAAGAGGAAGATCCTCTTCTATCAGAATATCAACCGGTAGACTGTGATGACGACCCAGAGTTCCAACTTTGGAAAAGCCGAAACATTGAAACCCAAAAGCAAGAAGGATTTCACAATGTACAAATTAAATTAATTCTTGGCGATTTTTCTATTCTCCAAGCTAGGTCTTTAGCAAAGATAGCTGAAGATTTTGCCGGCGGCAAACTTGTCGCGACCGTTAATCAGAATCTCATGATTCCCTGGGTCAAAGAAAATGCTTTTGGCAATATATTTACTGAACTGAAGAAAATTGATCTTCATAAAGCGGGTACAGAGGAGATTCGCGATATCACTTGTTGCCCAGGCTCTGAAACTTGCAACCTCGGCATCACGGCTTCACGTGGGCTCGTCGATAGCTTGAACAAAGACATGGAAAATGGATTCAAAACCTCAAAGGATCTGGATCATATTTCCATTAAAGCAAGTGGTTGTCCCAATTCCTGTGGGCAACACCATATTGCATCAATTGGGTTTCATGGCGGTGCAAAAAAAATAAATGGTATTTTGACGCCTCATTACGAAATCTTGCTTGGAGGCAGAGTATCAGAGGACAAAGTAGTATTTGGAACTTCAGTTATTAAAATCCCGGCCAAAAATGCCCCTGAAGCAATGAAAAGTTCCATCAACGATTACAAAAATAATAAGCAAGGGGAAGAAACCTTTGGAGAATATTTTGACCGAATGGGTAAAGGTCATTTTCGTGAATTACTTGACCCACTCAAGAACCTGCCCGATATCGAGTTATCTCCTGAGTCCTATATTGACTATGGCTCAACTGAAAAATTTAGTTTGGAAGATCGAGGTCAAGGTGAATGTGCCGGAGCCGTAACAGATATGATCACCGATCGAATCACAGAGGCAGAGCGTGCTCATTTCCAAGGCAAACTTTCTTTAGAAAAAAAATCCATTAAAGATGCAGGAGACCATGCTCGTAGGAGCGTTATAGCTTCAGCCCGTGCTCTTCTCGTTACAGAAGGCATGGACTTTAACGATGACTGGGAATGTCTTAAAAAATTCCAATCTCTCGTTATAGATATGGAAATAGTTTCAGCAAAATATGCCAAACTCATAGACAACTTTGAAGAATGTCCAGAGGCCTCTGATGAAAAAACCGCAGGGTGGTGGATATCCGAAGCGGGAATGTTGGTTGAAGAATGTAAAGCGGTTCAGGAAAAAATGCAGTCAGACAAATCACTCCGAATACGTGTCGGAGGTGATGATCCAAAAGAAAAAACTACTGGATCTGCAGATACCTTGACAAGCATCGACCTTCTTGGCGTCAAATGTCCATTCAATTACGTTAAAACAAAAATCAAACTGGAAACAATGGCTTCAGGAAGTATACTCGAAGTATTGCTAGACGATGGAGAACCATCCGAAAATGTACCTAAGAGCATCAAAAATGATGGGCACAAGATTATCTCTCTTATAGAAGAGCAAGGTCATTACAAACTGACTATCAAAAAGGCTTAAGATTTAATGCTCATCAGTATGACTGGGTATGGCCGGGCCGAAGGCCAAAAAGATGACCACACCTATCTAGTAGAAGTTAGATCGGTAAATAACCGCTTTATCGAAATCAATACTCGCCTCCCCAAAGCTCATATGGATCTAGAGCAACCTTTAAAAAAACTCATAAAATCGTACTGTTCTCGAGGATCTATCACCCTTTCCATTAGCATGGTTAATTCTAATGAAAATACAGGTGAGTGGGAAGTCAAACCCAACATTCCACTCGCTACACAATATGTAACGGCTTTAAACCAAATTCGAGATTCTTTGAAGCTTGAAGGCAAAATTGATCTGAAGTCAATGGTTGGTATACGTGATATTGTCAAAATCGAACCTTTAGCCGTTGATCCAGCGAATCATGAATTGATTCTCAATATAGCAACAGAAGCCTTGATCTCTCTCCAAAAAATGAAAAAAGAAGAGGGTATAAATTTGCAAAAAGACCTAGAACAACGAATTGATGCTATAGAAAGTCACGCTGCAGAAATTGAATCTTGCCAGCCTGAGGTCGTCAAGGAATACCAGAACAAACTTAAAGAGAGAATAAAAAGCCTAAACGAAGGCATGGAACCAGATGAAACACGTATTGCGCAAGAAACCGCTTTATTGGCTGATCGATGTGATATAACTGAAGAAATAACCCGCCTGAGAAGTCACTTAAATCAATTTAGAAATTTTTTTAACACAAATGAGCCAATTGGTCGCAAACTGGAATTTATTACTCAGGAAATAAATAGAGAAGTCAACACTACAGGGTCAAAGTCTAGCGACATAAAAATTTCCAACAGAGTAATTGAAATAAAAAGTGAACTGGAGAAAATAAGAGAACAGGTACAAAATATTGAATAAAATAATTTTTCACAAAACGGAATTTTTCAATAAGCACAGGGTTTATAGTAAATGAAAAAAGTAGGGCTACCCATAATAATTTCTGCTCCTTCGGGTACGGGGAAAACCACGACGTGCAAACGATTAAAACAAAGGCTCCCAAACCTTAAAATAGCAACCTCACATACCACAAGAAAAATTCGCAAGGGGGAGTGCGAAGGGGTCGACTACTTTTTCATATCCAAGGAGGAATTCGAGTCAAAAAAAAATAATAATGATTTCTTAGAATGGGCCAAGGTTCATACGGAATATTATGGAACCTCTTTTGAGTCTTTAGATAAACACCGCCAAAATGGTTTTGACATATTATTAGAACTAGATATTCAAGGCGTAAACTCTCTTCGCAACATGGATTTTGAGGGCATCTATATCATGATTCTTCCACCCTCAATAGAAGAAATGAAGAAACGACTTGAGATTAGAGGAACAGAAACTGAAGAAGATATTGAAAGCCGTCTCAAGACAGGCAAAGAAGAAATCAAAGATTATAAAAAATATAATTATGTTATTACCAATTTTGAAGTGGAAGAAACAGTGGAGTCCATTCTTGCTATTGTTCGGGCTGAAAAATCGCGCGTTACCCAATACATTCCAACTTCAGAAGATATAAAAGAACTACTGGATTTATAATAATGTCTCAAATCAATCTCTTGGACCTGGTCTGCAACAAAGTCAAAAATCTTAAGGCCTATCAAGTTGAAACAGTAGAAAAAGGGATAAAGCTTCACGCAAACGAAAACCCCTACCCTCCTTCTCCCGAGCTAAAAAAAATAATACAGACACGTTTGGATAATTTGGAATTAAACCGCTATCCAGATCCGGACTGTAAAATATTGAAAGAAGCCATTTCAAGTCGCATTCAAATACCTCCAGAGCAAATTGTTATAGGTAATGGATCGGATGAATTAATTCAGTGTTTAATGCAAGTTTTTTGCGATGAAGGAGATACAATAGCATTTCCCGAACCAACCTTTGGCATGTACGCGATTATGGGAAAGGGAATGGGGTTGAATACCCAAACTTTTACATTAAATAATAAATGGAATTTTGAAACTAAATTAATTATTGAAAAATTAATTGCAAACCATACCCGGATTATTTTCCTAAGCTATCCCAACAACCCAACAGGAAATTGTTTTTCCCAAAGTGAAATTCAAGAGCTTATCGAAAAATTTGAAGGAATCGTTGTATTGGATGAAGCTTATTATGATTTTTCAGGACAAACCTTCCTCCGTCAAATGAAGAAGCATAACAATCTTGTTATATTAAGAAGTTTATCTAAAATAGGCCTAGCAGGCCTGCGAGTCGGATACGGAATATTTCCTAGTATCCTAGCCAATGAAATCAATAAAG
>CAJWOD010000052.1 GCA_913044145.1 uncultured Nitrospina sp.
GAATGCGTGAATGTGAAGATGCAGAACTTATTACATTGTTGATGAATATTCAAAAACTTGCAACAGGGTACGAGCAAATAAAAGAGCTAATGGACAAAGCCGAACAAAGCGAGGTAGATGCAGCTATGGAAGATGACGACCCAGAAGATGAAGAATTTTAATTGGTGAGGTCGCGCCACCAATAATTTAATAGCTAGATGTGCTTGGGGAGGAAATAAAAATAAACGTGTGAATGGGTTATTGCAAGTTTATCGGAATCCCAGAGGAGGGATCAATAATTATCCGGGTGAGAATTTTGTTGCCGCCAATCCACAGAGAGTGGTCTTTTGCTGCTTCTAGACTGAAGATAAATTTAGATTCAAGTCCGTTAATTCTTGAGAAGTTTTGAAAGGTTTTTCCATTAAATAGACTCAAACCATTATTAGTTCCAATCCATAACCCATTGGTCCGATCTTCCTCAAGGGCAAAAATAAAATTGCCTGGCAAACCATCTTGAGTGGTAAAGTTTCTGAAGGTGAAGTTCTTTGTGTCGATCAGGCTCAAGCCTCCCCCCCAGGTGCCAACCCATAATCGGTTTTTTTTATCGAGATGCATAGAAATAATATAGTTTGGCTTGTAGTCTGTTCTTTGCATATTAGGGGTGGATGGAGAAGCCTGAGAGGCATGATGTTGCCCTTGAAATAAAGACATGATGGCTTCATTTTCTTGTTTTACTTTTTCATAAGGGGCTCCTAGACCATTGGAGTGGTTAAATTTCTTCCACGTTCCCTGATACAATGTAGAAATACCAGACTCGGTTCCGAACCAGATGCGGCCCGACTTTTCAATTTCCACAGCATAGACCCAATCGTCTATCAATCCACCATTGGAACTGTCGACGGTTATTTTTTTCCATGAGTTTTTATTGCTGTCATTCCATCTTGAATAATTCACTCCACTCCAAGTTGCGAGCCAGATACTTTTTCTTTCAATTTTGATGTCGTAAATGAAAGCGTCATTTAAACCATCTGGAGTGTTAAAATTTTTCCAAGTTTCCCCATTGAAGTGACTTAGCCCACCGCCATAGGTGCCTACCCATGGGAAACCATTTTTATCAATAGTAATTGCAAAAATACCATTGCTTAGTAATTTGTTTGTGTTGTCGTAAACTTCAACTTCTTTATTTCCATTTATGTCATAGCGAAGCAGACCATTGCTGGTTCCAATCCACAAATATTGATCAGTTGCATTAAGAACTTTAATGTTGCGGGTATTTATTGTGAAAGTTTCTTTTTGCAAAATATGAGGGTAGGGTTCTCCCGATGTGTTTATTGCTACAGAGTTTTCAAAAGCAGCAACGTTTCCAGCCTCCAGAAATAGAAAGAGAATCATTAAGGCCATGGGAAACCATCTTACTTGTTGCGATAAGGAGTGGAGTTTTGCTAGCATAAAATTTTAATAAGGTCTCGAATAAAATTAAAAACTATACAACATTATTTATATGTTTGTCATTCCTTTGGGGATGTTGCGATTGCGATAAAAAAAATAATTTTTTACCGCAAGTTAAGGTTTCTGAGAAGGATCAAAAGGAAATGGTTCTCATTCCTTCTGGAGAATTCATTATGGGAACCAATAAGATCGACAATGAAGACACACATAAAAAAATTGGTGCTGTAAAACCTCTTTATCTGGATCAACATCCAGAACGGAAAATATTTTTGGCTGGATACTACATGGACCGATATGAAGTTACTAACCAAGAGTATAACCTTTTTTTGAATGAGAACCAGTTTACTGATATCCCGGCTCATTGGAAGGATGGAGTCTTTCCTAAAGGCCACGAAAATCATCCCGTAACGCAGGTGACATGGTGGGAGGCTTGGTCTTATTGTCAATGGGCTGATAAGCAGCTTCCCACAGAAGAACAATGGGAAAAAGCTGCTAGGGGACCTGATGGATTGCCTTACCCTTGGGGCCTTGAGTTTATTAAAGGGAAAGCTAATGTTGGGATAGAGGGCGATCGAAAAACGATGCCGGTGACGTCATATCCAGAAGATTCCAGTCCTTATAATGTAATGGGCCTTTCAGGAAATGTTATGGAATGGACTCTGGATTGGTACCTTCCTTATCCGGGAAATACTCGAAAAGAATTTCGTTTTGGAAAAGTGTATAAAGTTTTAAGAGGAAATGGTTTTCAAAAAGCAGGTCATTATTTCTTGGAAGCCTATAAGTATTCTTTTGCAAGAACCGAGGCAAATCCAAACGACTTTTTTGAAAATGTAGGTTTTCGATGCATTGAAAACTGATTCTTCCAAACTTATTTGAAAGGTTGATTTATGATTAAGAAGAATTCTGTTGTTAGCTTGAGTTATTGTCTTAAAAATTCAAATGGATTAGAGCTGGATCGTGCGGATAAAAACAAACCATTTGCCTACATGCATGGTGTAGGCCAAATGGTTCCTGGCTTAGAAAAAGAACTAGAAGGGCTGACGATTGGCGATAAAAAGGATGTTACAGTTTCTCCTGCTGAAGGCTACGGAGATTTAAACCCACAGCTAAAGATTGAAGTGGATCGTGCAAATTTTCCTAAAGATGCTGATATCCAGCCCGGAATGCAATTTGAAGGTAAGGGGGATGGAGGTACTCAAACTGTTTTCACTGTCAAAGCAGTTGTGGGAGATAAAATTCATGTCGATGGCAATCATCCTTTAGCTGGAGAGACATTACATTTTTCCATTGAGGTTACTGGGGTGAGAGATGCCACGCAAGAAGAATTGGCCCACGGGCACGCGCATGGCGAAGGTGGTGCGCATCATCATTAGCGGTAATTTCAAATGTTTTGATAAAATCATTCTGCTAAAATAATTTTAAAATGGTTTTGGATTTAATAGCGTAAGGTTTAATTCTATAAAAATCTGTTTTGGCCTCCCACTTCCAGTGCTCAATTAAGCTCTCAAAGAGTTTTATTTAAATAATTGAAAATAAAAGATATTATGAATAAATTTTTTAATGGAAGAATAGGGGCGGTCCTTGTTTTGGGGTTTTCTTCAGGGCTCCCCTTGGCTTTATCGGGAGGTACTTTGCAGGCTTGGCTCACCGTTGAGGGAGTCGATATCAGGACCATAGGATTATTTAGCCTGGTGGGTCTGCCTTATACCCTTAAATTCCTTTGGGCTCCATTAATGGATCGATTTGTTATTCCCATTTTTGGAAGGCGAAGGGGGTGGATAGCTCTTTGCCAGATGGTTTTGATCGGGATAATTCTAGGGATGAGTGCTTCCTCACCTAAAAATGCTCTATGGCTCCTAGCAATTTTGGCATTTTTCCTTACCTTTGTTTCTGCATCTCAGGATATAGCTATAGATGCGTATCGAACCGAGGTTCTAAAAACCCCTGAACGGGGTCTCGGGGCTGCTGTTTCCGTTACTGGCTATCGAGTTGCAATGCTGGTATCTGGAGCATTGGCTTTGATTTTATCCGAATATCTTGGATGGCGAGCCACTTATATGCTAATGGCTTTGATTTTAACTCTAGGTGTATTAGCGGTTTGGCTTGGCCCCGAACCTGAGTATTCAGGAGTCCCACCTGCTTCAATGAAAGAGGCCGTTGCAGGTCCTTTTACTGAATTTTTTTCTCGTTCCGGTGTTTGGTCTTTGCTGGCTTTAATTATTCTTTATAAATTGGGAGATGCTTTTGCAGGGAGCCTGACCACAACTTTTCTAATTCGGGGTGTTAATTTTTCTGTTGGAGAAGTAGGCGCTATAAATAAAGGTATGGGCTTGGCAGCCACCATAATAGGGGCGATTTATGGTGGTTTGTTAATGGCTCGATTACGTTTATTTAATTCCTTATTAATTTTCGGGATTTTTCAGGCTGTATCGAATCTTTCCTTTATGTTTCTAGCTTTAGTGGGAAAAAATTATCCGCTGATGATTTTTACTATTGCCTTTGAAAATCTGGCGGGTGGAATGGGAACAGCAGCATTTGTTGCATTTTTAATGGCTTTGTGTAATCACCGATATACCGCTACGCAGTTTGCCCTACTATCTGCTTTAGCCTCATTGGGTCGGGTGTTTGTTGGGCCTCTTTCGGGAATTTTAGTTGATGAGATGGGTTGGACTGTATTTTTCTTTTCTACCTTCCTTTTTGCTTTGCCTGGGCTGATTTTGCTTTTGGTCATGAAACAAGTGGTGATAGCAATAGAAAATGAAACAGTTAAAGAAGTATGACAGAATTTATCTACTTGCATGGTTTTGCGTCCGGACCCAATTCTAGTAAGGCACAGGCTTTTAAAAAACGATTTGAAAAGTTGGATATTACCTTCCATGTTCCTGACTTGCAGGAGGGGGATTTTGAAAATTTAACCTTATCTGGTCAGATAAGGTTGGTTCAGAACATAATAGATAAAGATAAGCGCAAAAAATTTGGTTTAATTGGTAGTAGTATGGGTGGATATTTAGCCAGCCTGATTGCACAAACAAGAGATTCGGTAAAAGCCTTATATCTCATGGCTCCTGGTTTTAACTTTTTAAATCGTTGGCGAGAAACACTTAATTTATCCAAAACGACTCAAGATTTAATTCCTGTATTTCATTATCGATACAATAAAGAAGTTTTATTGAATACCTATTTGTTTCGTGACGCAGAAACCTGGGAATCCCTGCCTTTTGAACGAAAAGTTCCTACGCTAATTGTCCATGGGTTACACGATACGACAGTAAACATATTGGAGTCGAGAAACTTTGTTAGTAACCACCCAGGTTGTGAATTAAAGGAGCTGGATAGCGACCATGGGTTATTATCATGTGTGGATTGGATTGTTGAAGATTGCCTTAGATTTTTTCAAAATCAACGTTTATTATGAGTACCTCAATATTAGCGGATTGACTTTGTTATTCACTATAGGACCATTTAAATACTCCCGTTAAAGGAGAAAGAAGTTAGATTATTGAATGGTCAGGTGCCTATAATATTTTTTCGAACCCAGCCTTTTTGCTTTGTGTTCAATCCAACCTCAAGCCAACCTGGTCTTTCATCGGTGATAGTTACGAGTGCACCTTCATGTAACTGGAATAGTGTGATATTGGACAAATCGAAGCCAGATTTCACATCAACCTTTTTTGCAAGCACGACACCTATTTTTAGATTGGATTCAAGATGGAGTTTGACGCCGATGGAAACAAAAGCTAGCAGTAATAAAGCGAGAAACGAATTCCGAGCCAACCTTAAGAATTCTGAGCGAAAATAAAACCATGCTGTAAGTATGACCCAAAAAATCAAGTTGACTACTATGGCGAGATTTATATTTTCATTTATATTTAAATCGTTTACCCAAAAGAAAAAAGTAGAAAGTGCGTTGTGTGCAGGAGGAGGAATTTTATCTTGGGTTTGTTGGATTGCAAAATTTAAGTTCGCCCGCAAATTTTCATTGCGTGGAATTAATTTTTTCGCATGAATATAATTTAGAATTGCAGGCCCAATTTTTCCAAGCCGAATATAAGTGTTTCCAAGATTATAGTAAAGATAACCATTGTTGACTCCTCTTTGAATAAGAGATTCATAGGAATCTGCTGCTTGCTGAAATTTACTTTTGGCATAAAGGTCGTTTGCTGTTGCTATTTCAGATGCAAAATTTCCCGCAAGACTTGTGGGGGTATGGTAAATTAAACCAATCAGAAAAAAGAAAGAGACGATACTTTTATTCAAGAATTTTTCTCCAGACTTTTGATAAGAGCTTGTGTTTCGTTTAACAATTCTTGATAGTTTTCAAATGACTCAGGAGCATATTGCAGGGTATCGCATTTTTCGAGAAGGTTTCGGGTAATGTTCACCTGATTTGTTTGGTAGTCTAGTTTTTTTAGTTTGTATTCTACTTCAACTGCTGTAATTGCCTTTCCCTTCATATTTAATTTGTCACCAATATACTCGCGGAGTATCTCCGAGAGTTCACTTGCAAATCCTTTCGAATCTATATTTTTAGAGTGCATCAAGCTTTCTAGTTTTTGGGATGCCGTTTTGTAAGCTTTTTGACTTCGGTAAAAAGCCGTATCTGTGGTCAGTCGTTTTTTTTGTTGAATAATAAATGCGCATATTAGAAAAAATATTGTAGGGAATGTGAATTCCAAAATTGTTGAAGTATTTATTTTGGTATTGATATTATTAAAATCATCTAGTGTTGTATGTAAGGGTAGAATATCTTCAGCGAGAGTTTCAATTTTTGGTTTTGCAATTATATTGTCCAGAGAGTTAGATTGAACTAGATTTAAGGTTTCCTGAGATGAAGAAGGCCTGACATTGACTTCAATGGGGTGCGTTTGGGCTTTTCGATAATCTTTAATTATTGGATCAAAATAAAAAAGGGTGAAAGCGGGTAACTTAACTGCCCCTGGTTTTAAAGGGACCAAAGCAAATTTGAATACTTTCTTTCCTGTAATCTGGTTTCCAATGACCGCTTGATTGAACTCTGGTTGATCCGGATAAATTTTAAACAGTTTTTTCAGATCAGGTTCTGGAAATGATACTCCGCGGAGGTTTCCATTCCCTGAAACTGTGATAGTCAGTGTGGTAGTATCCCCCACCTCGAGGTCGTCTTTACCGAGATTTGCAATAATATTGAAGTTGCCAATTATATTTTTGAAACCTTTGGGTTTGCCTTTTTCGGGTAATGGTAAAACTTTAATGGATATGGGTTTGGTACGTAAAATCTTGTGTTCGGCTCGAGTTCCCTGACTAAAAAAAGGATCATTAAAAAATTGGCTGAATGGGCCTCCATTAGGTCGATTCTGTGGGCGATGATAGATATCTAATTCAAGGGTCGCAGATGGAATTTCTGCTTTGCCGGGTTTGATTGGGAATAAGGCTACAGATACTTCCTGCACGTGGTATTGAATGCCATTTACGACACTTTGATAGCTTTTTGCTTTCCCCAATTCCTCTTTTTGAAAATGAGACGCTCCAAACGGCATGTTCAGGTCAAAATTTTTGGCCTCAACTCGGTAGAATAATTTAAAAGAATAAATTAACTGTTCACCTATATAAGCTTCTTTTTTTGAGGCAGTAGATTCTAAAAATACAGGTCTATTGCCAGTTTGTATTGGTGCGGTAGATTTTTTCACAAAAATATTGATCGGTTTTGTGAGATAAACATTTTTGTTTACTCGAATGCGTGCTGGGCCAATTTTAAATTGGCCGATGTTCATAGGTGTCAACCGATAATTATGAGTAATGGATATGCTGCGTTCCATATTTACAATCTGTGTAGAGGAAGAAGTTCCTCTTGATGTGATACGAAAATTCGGTAAAGAGGGCAACTCAGGAGGGGGAGTGTTTTGACTTCCTTTTATGGTGATAGATAATTGTATGCTGTCTTCAAGTGTGATTTGATTTCTATCGACTGTAGCCAACACCTGAATATTTTGACCAAATGCGTTTATTGTAAGCGCATACCAAAAAACAAAAACCGGCAGTATTGATTTCTTTTTAAGAAATATCATCAATTTACCAGAGGTTATTTTTATAAGGTTGTGCGGGTTTTATTTTTGCGGCTTGCATTTGGCTGATTTTTTTTAAATCCTCAGAAAGATTTTCTAGCAACTGTTCAGCTTCCTCCTCACTTAACTCTTGTGGACTTGTTTTTGCGGATTGGCTAGGTTCATTATCAGATGGAGAATTCTCGCTTTGATTGGGCTTTTGTTGGTCATCTTTCTCACCATTTTTGGGTTTTTGTTGCTCAGATTCTTCCTTATTTTGTTTGGAAGAATCATTTATATCTAAGTTTTTCTCCTGTTCTTTTTTCTTTTTTAGTTGTTCGCGAACAAATTCAAGGTTGAACTTCGCGTCCATATCTGAAGGATCTAGAGCCAAAACGTTTTTATAGATTTTTTCGGCTTCCTTAAGTTTTCCCATTTTAAAAAGTGCATTGCCGGCGTTATATAAAGAATTTTTTTTTAACTGCGGGTAAGAACCATCTAAGGCTGATTGCGTATAGTCTTGTAACGCTTCCTCGTATTTTCCTTGCTTGTAGTAGGAGCTGCCTAGATTGTAATCAAGACGTCGATCATCTGGTCGATTTGAGCGAGCCTTGGCAAAGTTTTTCTCTGCTTCAGGGAAGAGACCTTCCTGGTATTGATTTAGCCCTTCCTGAATATTTGAATCTGCCTGATCGGCATTCACAGGGGAGGTTATCAGAGGTACAAGAAGGCCAACAACGAGAACTA
>CAJWOD010000053.1 GCA_913044145.1 uncultured Nitrospina sp.
TATTTCACGGAGTGGTTTAATGGCTGGGTTATATAGAACAGAAACTGAGATGAGTCTAGGCAATAATGTCATCGTTACGCAGATGACGCAAGCCATCAACTGGGCACGAAAATATTCATTTTTTATATATCCCTTCATTACGGCATGTTGTGGAATGGAGTTTATGTCCGTAGCCGGTCCTAGATACGACTTGGATCGTATGGGTGCAGCATTTCCTCGTTTCTCACCAAGACAAGCCGACTTGCTCATGGTGGTGGGAACCATTAGTCATAAACAGGCTCCGATTTTAGTCAAAGTTTATAATCAAATGACAGAACCAAAATGGGTAGTGGCTTATGGAGTGTGTACCGTCTCCGGTGGATTTTATGACAACTACGCAACGGTTATGGGAATAGATACGTTGATTCCGGTAGATGTTTATATCCCGGGTTGTCCACCACGACCCGAAATGGTCATAGACGCGCTAATGAAACTTCAAGATAAAGTCCAAGCCGAAACTCTAGAAGACCATGTCAAAGGCCCAGCGCTCGTAACTCCCGCCAGCAAACTTTAGCCTAACTAAAATTAGGTAAGTACCCTTTAGGACTAAGCCTATTGCCTTGCTGCTTCCTTAAGCATTTTGGCTGCCCCTTGGCGTTCGATCTCAGTGAAATTTTTTGATTTCATCATTCGCTTGACTTGAAGGTGTTTTTCTTGCACGAACTTTTTTAGATCTTCTTCGTTTACGACTTTCAAATTAACCTCTCCATCAGGACCAACATACCGATTCTTTAAAAAATGGAAATAAAGGCCTAGTCGTAGTCTTGGGTCTCTGATATTCATTTTATAGGTCAGGATCATCAAAGCCTCCCGTTTGCGATCTATTTTGTAACCCAATCGGGTGTTATCCAGTTTATTAAATTGTTGTTCGAGAATAGAGAATGCTTCTTCGCTTTCGCTTTCCAACTCTTTCAAGTCTGGTAAAGGCAATAATTTTGCAGCCGAAATATCGAGCAATAAGGACATATCTCGAGTTTGCTCACCCAGGTAAGCAGCTTCAATAGGAAACTGGTGATTTAATCTTTCTTCCTCCTTTAAAATTGGCTCCATCTTTTTTATTTGCTCTTTAAGTTTTTTCAGGCTTTCCTCATCAAAAGGCATTAAAAACCATTGCACTTCTTTTGGGATATTCAAATCTTCTCGGATGGGCCTTGCAAAAAACCTGTCTAAAATCTTTGGGAATTCAGGAAGGAAGAATTCGGTGACCATATCAGCAAAATAAGGGAAATTTAGAATCAAAAATCTAGGGTCAGAGCGGATATTCAGTCCATAGGCTTCCAACTCATTGGCCGAGCCGACAAAGGATTGCGTTAAGTGAATTGACTCATGTAGATGTGTTGCATTTCCATAGACGCGACTGTCTATAAGGATAGCTGCTGGAGAAATTCTTATGGAATCAAATGTTGTATGCGCAAATTGCCAAGGTTGCAACAATTCGCCAGACCAGGATTGAATAATAAACTGTTTAAGGGGGACTGGAGTAAGATCTGGAAAAATAGAATCTAAACGCTTCAGCGTTTGCCGCATCCGGTTTGCAGAAAGATCTAGCAGGTCATTCGCTTGATGGCATCCGCCGCAACCGAAAGCTTTAAAACCGGGAATGGAAAAAACAGTTGGC
This sequence comes from uncultured Nitrospina sp., assembly GCA_913044145.1. Classification (GTDB taxonomy): domain Bacteria; phylum Nitrospinota; class Nitrospinia; order Nitrospinales; family VA-1; genus UBA8687. Next base: position 1,658 of record CAJWOD010000053.1, read on the forward strand.
TCACCTTCGGTAAGAAGTTGAACGCTTTTTTTGGGCCCGACTGTTGCGTCAAAACCTTCAACTGGTTTCTTGGGTTCATGTATTTTTATTAATCTATCCAGCTCTCCTAACCCTATTTTTTCTTCAGCAAAAAGAGAGGGACTCAGACAATGGAGCAGGAGGAAACCCCCGATCATTAAAAAACGATATCGAATCAACAAAAGCTCCGTTGTATTATGTAAAATTGTCGTTAGTCGTCTTAAAAAAAGGAGGTATCTTTTTTTAAGGACGCTCCGATAGGAATTAATTATTTTGGTTTAATGATATTAAACCGTTGCCAAACGCTGATAACTTTGCGCCCGTTCCTATCTTCTTTGACACCGTCCCAGACCGCGAATGCCATCAGACCAGGGTCAATCCGTTTAGCAAAATCCACATCCCACTTTCCTGTTTTAGGCATATCACGAAGAAAGACAACCGACCAGGTTCCATCTTTCCATTCTCCTGATCCTTCAACATTCTGGTTTTCTGGAGGTTGTGGAGTGATTGTGCCGAAACCTTCTGCATTTAATTCTTCAACAGGATTTTCTCCCGTCGGATTCAATTTAGAAACAGGATTAGACATGATGCCCCCATAGATTAACGCATCCATATCTACACCCCCACCGGCATACTCGAGATCATCTTCTGCTTCAAGGGCTTCTTCTAGCCCAGCTTTCCAATGCCAAATGTTCACCGGTTTGTTACGGTTTCCCATTCCAAAGAAGGGTTCGTTGTGACCATGTGTATGCAAAGTCACTGCTCCTAATGCGAATTGAACCGCAACACCATCGCGGAAAATATCTGAATGCAACTCCGAAAAAGCATCATGAGTAGGGTCGTTCCATTTTATTCGAATAGCAAGTTGCTCGCCATTGTTTACTGAGGCGACATTAACCACTTCAATTGCGTCACGTCGTGCAGAGAGTGGTCTCAATACCAAATTGGTTGTTTTTACTCCTTCCCAGACAGGACTGAATGGATCCGTGTTTAGTTCCACACCGATAGGAAAGGAATATATATCCGTTTCAAATTCTGCATGTTTAAATTCTTTAACAAAGTTGGAACGGATAAAATGCACCAAAGCCCAGCGATCTTCTTCTGGGATATCGATATAAGATCGCATTGGTGTTCCATCGAGACCTGATGAAATGGTTCGGAAAATATCATCTGGTTTATGGCCGCCTTTTAGAGCCTGCGGATTTGTAATATCGTGAACAAATACAGCATGCTTCCAGGCATCCATCAAAGACTCAGCTAATTCGCCATCGCCCTTCAAAGAATCTCCATGACAACGATTGCATTTCATTTCCTCATAAACTTTTTTGCCACGGGCAATTAATTCAACCGAAGATTCAGGATGGGTCTTAGGTACGATTTTTTCACCCTGCGCTTCTTTTTTAAATCTAGGCGAAAAGTTTTTTATATGATTAATCAGAGCCCAGGTGTCTTCTGGAGTCAACGCATCTTTCCAAGCTGGCATAGAAGTACCGGGCACACCTTCTATAATGGTGCGATACAGATCTTCATCACGGGGCAGGGTTCCCGTGGGAGTGGTACGGAATTTGAAAATTCCTTTACGGAAGTCGCGCGGCCAGGGATAAAGGTATTCCGTTGCTTTTCCACCGCCATTACCATCTTCTCCATGGCAGAACACGCACATATGCATAAAAATATTACGACCCCGAGCCAAAAAGGCTTTGCTGTCCAGATTTTCGGGTTTAGTCATTCCCATATCGTCATGCGCGCCCTGGGTTCGAAAAATACTACCATCGCTTGTTCCGTGGTCCATATGGCCATGATCCATTTCGTCAGATTTGATGCGATATTCATCGCCGGAAGACGCTGGGATACTTGAATGATCCATCGAACCATGATCCATGGACCCGTGGTCCATATGTTTTTCTTCTGAAAAAGCGGTGGGCGCGATCCAGCAAACTCCAAAAATTACAGCAAATATAAAAGTGTAAGAATTTTTGTTCAGTTTCATTATTCACTCCTGCCCCTTTGGCGGGGCCACTCGTCGTCGGGCCAATAGGCTGATAACCGTATGGTTAACTACCAGGCCTTTCTATTAACCGCTAGCACTTCCATCCGCATTAAAGAGCATCACGCTAGCGGACCATTTTTACACCTTGATCTAAATCTGCTAAATCTTTTAAATTGAAATAATTTTCTTTTTGCCCTAAACCAAAATACCAGGCGTGGTCCAATCCCCTTTCTTCGCCCGTCCAAAGATAATAACTACCTCCACTCTGAAACTCAGACGCTAATCCTAGAGTTTCATCATCCTTACTTTTAACCTTTCCTGACGACAACCATAAGTTGTTCAATTCAGTCAATGAGGGTAAACGCCAATTGTCATGACCACCAAATTTTTCGGAATTTTTTAAAGTTATATATTCCAGAGCATCGTACCAGTTCACACCTTTTTTAAGGTCGTGATAGGAATCGCCTTTTTGCCAGACTAATCCTGTGCCATCGTCGGTAATAGTACCGTCTTTATTATCTATAAAGGGTCCGGCCCAGGTAAGGTTAGAAAAGTAGAATAAAGCAATGAAGACCGAAGAGATAAAGTATGCGAAAGCTTTCGACAACATGAAAAGACCTCTTTTTGTGTTTAATGCTATTCAATCATTATACCAGACCTCTTCTTTTTTCAAGGAAGACAAATATTAATATTTATTAATAAAAGTTTAACCAAATACAATTTCCCTGAGATGGGGAAAAACCCGCTTTTTTGTGAGGATTCTTGCCTATTAAAACGATGGGATTTTAAATAATGGAGCATCTAATGCATGCTGCATGGTGCAATAAGGTAGAATTACCCTGGTTAAACAACGGTATGGAACCTTAAAAGACGGAACTTTTTATTACCTAAGCATCCATTGCGGAATTTACACTGCTTAGGTATGCTTACCATAATTTTATTCAGAATCTTTCTAATAGGAACCTGTTGTGGATAACTTTTTAATGTCAATTGAAGCATTGGTTATCGATCTGCCACCTTTACTACAAATGCTTCTTGGTATTTTTATTATGGTCGGACTGGTTAAGCTCTTTATGTTTACTGTAGACTTTATTGAAGACCGCCGTGAAGGGAAAAAATAGCTCAAAGTTCAAATTGCATCAGATCGCGTGCCAATACCAGTTCTCCTGTATAAATATCCTGAACTTTTTTTCGAATGTTTTCCAGATCGCAGGGTGGATAAAAGTGAGTTAGGCAGATTTTTTTACAGTCAGCTTCAGCGGCCAGCTTGCCCGCGAGGGTCGGTCCTAAATGACCTTCGGATTTTTCTTCATCTGGCCAGGCACACTCCAGTATCATCAAATCTGCCCCTCTGCCTAACTCGATCATGCCTTTACAATAATCCGTATCCCCTGAAAGCGTTACGGATTTACCTCTGTCATTTGTAAACCGATAACCTCGACTCATGGCGATATGCTTCACTTTTCCTACCTGAACCTTTAGGGGTTCAAATTCGTAAAAGCCTTCATCTATTTCTAAAATCTTTAATTTGTATTCGGTGGGTTTCAACCAATGCTTAAAAGCTGCCATAAGTTTATCGAAGAAGTCCTGAAATCCAGGACCAGCTACAATTTCGAGATCCTTTTTTCGTGCATCTAATTGGTAGCGCGATCCAAATAAAAAGGGAATGAGATCGCACATATGGTCGGGATGATTATGTGTGAAAAATATTCGGTCGATGTTGTGGTAGGTGATACCCAGATTAAGAAGTTGTTTAAGGTTTCCGTAACCGAAATCAACAAGCGTGTTGATTTTTTTTTCTTGGATTAGAACTCCAGAGGAATTACGTTGCAAAGAAGGTACGGCTGTTCCTGAACCAAGTATTGTTACTTTCACCTGCTAATAGGAAGATTTAATGGCATCCAAAATAGATGTTTCCAGGTTGCCCCAACTTATTTCAGGTTTTTTTGTGACGGAAATGAAGTCTGCCATTAAAAATACTTGGGTCACTCCATCAATAGCAAATAAGGCTTTTGCGACGGGAGAGTCTTCTGCTGCTTCAGCATTTGCGTACGTCTTATGCCCGGATTCGATGCTATTACAGTTAAGGGTGTACTTCATTGCATTTTCGTTAGGAGTGGTTGAGACACTTACTTCGACAGCCATATTTTTTTCCTTTCTTTCAATTAGGAGTCATTTGATTTTCTGAATATGCCAAATGAACTGGTATAGCCATGTAGGAATGTTGTGTTTCCTACAGGGCCTATTTCTCCATTACAAAAAAATCCTCCTAAAGGAATTTCTCCCAGTTTGTTGTGGAACATGTTGGTATCGTGGTTTTCCTCCCCGTAAAGATATTTTCCTCTTCCTAAGCAAGAAAATAATAATGCGCCGCTGGCATTTTCAGCGTGACCTTTGGATAGATAGCGCGTGAGCATTACATCCAGATCTTCGGCAGACATTTTTTTGTCACGAAGATGGAACTGAACAAGCTGTCCGGTTCTTAGCAACGCGCCGATGGCCAGAGCCCCACTTTCCCGATCGACTCCCATGAGGTTTCGAATGAGGAAGTCTCCTTGTTTAGGATCGTCTTTCATTGGGTCCATTTCGATTCCTAAAAACAGAGAAGTTTGCAGAAGTTTTTTATCTGAGTCTGAAAGGGTTTCGTTTAGATCCTGCAAAACTTCTAATGTGGGTTTTCCATTCAATGACTTTAGCAAGGTATCCTGACAATCGGTTATTTTCATAGGTTCACCTATGGGACGACAACCCTGTGCCACAATGGTGTCAACCTCTATATCGCCGCTTAAAGCAATTCCAATCAGGCCATTGCTGTATATTTTATCTCCCAGATACAGAGCGTTTCCTCCCATGGATTGTGCTCCACTGGCGAGCCCTCCTACTTTTTTGCTATTTGGGTAAGCGAAGTCGACACCTGCAAGAAATTCGTCGCCACGAAAAGAAAAAGGGTCAGCAAGAAAAACAAAATGAGGCTGATCTTCAATATTAACATTCAACCACTCTCGCCAAACTGAAGGAGAGGTATCTTGATCCGGTAGTTCCTTGGTTTCAGAATAGATGGGTTGAATTTTTACTCCGGGCAATTTGGCGCAAGTAATGCTGAATGCGGCCTGTTGTTCGGCTTCCTCTCCATTTCCAATAATTCCACCGCCCGAACAACCAAAAAGTGTACCGGGCTTGAGGTACCTATTCAAGAGATCAGGAATCTTGTCATAAAAATCTTTATATTGAGGAGCAACGAATATGACGGTCAAATCGGCCTGATCGTTTCCCAATTTCCGGATAATTTCTTCGCTGGCTTCCTGTACAGCCGCATCGATATCCGGTTGTTTTGACAGGGCAGAAACCCATTTCATAATTTGCTCCTTCTATAGTTTGTAACCGGTTAATTTGTTAGATGCTAAATCGACAGTTGGGATTTACCATTTAAAAAATCAAAAGCAGATTCCGCTGCCTGATTTCCATTTTCAATGCAATCTGGAATACCAATGCCACGATAGGCGCTACCTGCGAGAAAAAGTCCTGGAAAATTTTTTAAATCTTCCATTACGGAGTCAATTCTCTCAGAATGGTTCACATGATATTGAACATTTGATTTATGATTTTGAAACACCTTGCAGAAAATAGGAGTTTCATTGATTCCCATTATTTTTTGCAGGTCGTTTCTTACCAGTGTTTCGAGTGTTTCAGCATCTTTTTCGGCAATTTCCTCCTGAAGCGCTCCTCCTAAATAACAGCGTAGCATTACATACCCCTCAGGCGCGCGATGAGGAAATTTTGAAGAAGTCCATGTGCAGGCTAGAATGCTGCACCCTTCAGTTTTGGGAACCACAAACCCAAACCCATCTAAAGAGTGGGAGAAGCCTTCTTTTTTATAGCCAAGTGTCACGGTTGCTGTGGATACATAGTGGATACGGTCCAATAGCTCTGCCGAATCAGGAGCAATTGGTTTTATGATTTTTGCAGTGACCCCTCCAGGAGTGGCAAGAATTATGGCATCTGCCTGGCATTCCGATCCATCTCCCAGTTTCACATGCCAAACATCTTTCCTTTTTTCGAGAGCAGCAACTTTTACTCCTGATTTAAATTGAATGTTGGGCGATTTTTTTATAACAGCCTCGACCATTTCGCCCAATCCGTCTTTCAATGTCATAAATAATGAATGAGAAGTGCGAGGGCGTGTACCAGCATTCATCAACATTGCTTTTTTTCGAGCCAGCATACCGAGTATGAGTGATCTATACTTACGCTCGGTTTCAACAAACATGGGAAAGGTGCTACCGATACTCATCTTTTCTGGATCACTGGCATAAATTCCAGCGAGCATGGGCTCAGCCATTTTATTGAGCGCTTCTTCTCCCATTCTACGGCGAACGAATGAGGCCAGACTTTCATCGGAATTGTCATTCTTTCTTGGTATAAACAGATCTAAGGCCATACGGATTTTCCCAGGCAGACTGAATAATGATGTCAGTGCGAAGGGCAAAAACTTAGTCGGGATCATCAGGC
>CAJWOD010000054.1 GCA_913044145.1 uncultured Nitrospina sp.
TTCTATGAGGTTATTTGAAATTAAGAAAAATTCAATATGGCTTGCTTTATTGTTAGTGTTGTTGGAGGTGACTGTAAACCCCGTTTTTTCTGAAACGGAAAAGGAAAGAGATATTAAAAAATTACTGGAAGTTTCTGGGATTTTGAGACAATTGAGTTATATGGAGGATACATTAATGAATTCTGTCTCGATGATGATTTCAGGCTCTTTTCCAAAAGTTCCAGATGAGTTTTGGACCGAGTTTAATCAATTGATTGGTAAAAAAGAAATGAATGAGTTGATTAATCGAGTCATTCCAGTTTATGAAAAGCATATGTCTCACGAAACTGTGAAAAAGCTAATTATAATGTTTGAGACACCCTTTTGGGAAGAATGGAAAAAAAAGATGCCTTTAATTAGTCGCGAAGCGGGAGTGGTCGGCAGTGAATGGGGTAAGCAAATATCTCAATCGCCAGCTTTTAATAAAAAGTTAGAAGGGCTTATTAAAAAGTATGACCTGGAAAAGATAAATAAGAAAAAATAAAAAAGAGGGAGATAGAATATATCTATTAGCACTTCTTAAAAAGGTATTTAAATTGCTTTCCGCATTTTTAAACTAGCGGGTCTAGTTTTTATAGTTGTATATAACGGCACTCCAGATTCATTTATTTTCTTATCCCTCAATTTTTTTGGTGTGCCATGGTACTTTTTATTAATAAAATTAATTTGTCCCATGGTTGGAAAAAGCAATTCGAAATCCATTGATATAGTGCCGCTTATTTATAGAGGCACGGTAGCGAGTATGTGATTTTATATGGCTTATTAAATTGGCCTGAGAACCCCCACGCTTTACTTTGAAACGGCCTGATTGAGGGCCTTTGGGATTATTGATGGGACTTTTCTTGTAATAAGCATTCGAAAACCAATCTTCTACCCACTCCCAAACATTTCCGAGGATATCGTAAAGTCCAAAAGGGTTGGGTTTTTTTAGTCCGACAGGATGTGCTTGGTAATTAGAGGTACCAAAATACCACACGAAATCGTTATCTATTTTATTGCCCCAGAAAAACTCTGTTGAGGTCCCTCCTCGTGCTGCATATTCCCATTCCGCTTCGCTGGGAAGCCTATATTTTGTTGTATTCTCAGCCATGTTCAATCGCTGGATATAGTCTTTGGCATCACTCCAAGACACCCTTTGGACCGGGTGGTTTTCTCCTATGAATTTTGAAAAATCATATTTTTTTAAAATGCCCCATTGTTTTTGGGTAACTTCATACTTTCCTAAATAAAAAGAGTCCACACAAACTTTGTGAGCAGGCGCTTCAAACTTAAATCCCTTATTAGACCCCATTAAAAAACATCCAGCCGGAATTTTTAGAAATTGGATTTTGGTTAAAGGAGAAACCCAACCTTCTTTATTATTTTCTTCTTTAGCAGAAACCTTTAGCTCCATCAATCCTGAAAAAACTAATAAGCTCGCTAAGATTATTACTTTAAGTTGAAAGGTCATTTAGGTGCGAACCTGATAAGGTAGTAAATATTTTCCCAAGAAAATACCAAAAAACTTACATAATATAGGACAAATACTTATTAATAAAAAAGACTTATTATTAATATAAAAACATCTTAGCGCTTATATCGGGACTGGTGACAGTCTCGGTAGAATTGCTCGTACTTTATACGAGTTCCTTTACGCTAGGATTGTAGATTGCTTTGTTCTGCTAAAATAAAACTTTCTGTTGTTGTAGTCTTTGTTTTCTTTGCTTTTTCGGCAACTACTGAAGCTGCGCCAAATTCGATAATTCTCAACCCAATACTGAAAACCCCAGAGCGGCTAAATATTTATCAAAATGCATATGTTAAAGTCAGTAATTCATTTAGCTCTGTGTTATACAACATAACAGTTAGTGAATCCCTCTCTCAAAAAAGGGTGTTATCAATAAGGGATTTCCAATCGGGACAGTCTTTTGCAATGTCTTTCTCAAAAGCTGGAGAATATGAAATCTGTTATTCAAGTAAAAAAGATGCAAGCGTTCCAAAGACATGTTTCCAAGTAGATGTTTTAAAAGCGAAACTGATCTGATCCCGTATTTACACTCAGAAAGTTTTTTCCTCCAAACGTTTTAGCTAGTAAGTATTTCCTCTTATTTGATAACTTGCCAAAGTGAGTCCACAAAATACCGTTTTGAATCGTAAAAATTTTCAGTAATTTTGAACCCCGATTCACAGGCTAGATTTTCTATATCTTGAATTGAATATTTAAAAGATTGTTCGGTTTGCAAGTCTTCCCATTGAGCGAATTCAATATTTGTATTTAAAGAATTGATTTGAATAGTTTGTTTGCAGGTACTGTACAAAAAACTTTCCACCGCTCGAGACTGTGGATTGAAATGGGCTTGCTGGACAAATAAATTTTTATTAAAGTTTGCCTGAAGACATTCGTTAATCCTATCCAAAAGATGCAAATTGAATTTCTCAAATAATTCATTATTGTATGCTTGATTGAGTAATTTTGGGTTTTTCATAAGATCAAAACCAATTAGCAAGCAATCTTCTTTATTTAATAACTGATGTAATCTTTTTAGAAAAGATTTGGCATCGGGGATATCCATATTGTTGAGAGTTACCCCCAAAAAAAGCACCATTTTCCTTAGTTTTTTGTTCTCTGTTATAGAGGCAAGACCTTCAAAATAATCAGCAACTAGGCCTGTAATTTTTAATGAAGAGTTTTCGAAGTTTTGATTTAGTATTTTGACAAGGTTGTCAATAGCACCTTTGGATATATCTATGGGTGTGTATTGGAGTTTAATCCCGTCTTCAATCAGCTGTCTAATTAGAGCCATTGTCTTTTTGCCATCGCCCGATCCTAATTCGATCAATTGGGTGGGTGTACTAGAAAATAAATTTGAAAGAGTCGATTTATGCGTGTTGAATATTTCAAGTTCACAACGCGCTGGATAGTAATTTTCGAGTTTTGTGATTTGAGTGAAAATTTCACTTCCTTTTGAATCATAGATCAGCCATGAAGGAAGTTTCTTTTTTTTAAGTGAGAGCCCTTTTAGAACCGTATCAGCAAAAATATTTTTTTTCATTGTTACCTAGTTCTTTTGTGGTTATTTTAAAAATTTTGATTCAGGTATTGTTTTTGACCGACAGCACTTTGTTTGTTATATTCAATATATATTATCCCCTAATTTTTTTGTCCAGCTTGGTTAAGTAAGATCATCATTTATAAATTTGGCATATCCTGCTTCGCTATTATTAATTGAACAATGAATAAAGTCACTTTTATTAAAACAGATAATCTTAATACAGATCTAGATTATAAAAAAGCTTTGGAAGAATTTGTGTCACTAGTGACTTGCGATGATTTGGATGCTAAAATTTTGGCAAATCCTCGTGTTGCTCATTCTTTCAACGAAAAAATTAATCTCGCCTTGGAAAAAGCATTTTTGGGGAGTGATGGAGACGATTCTACACATCTTTTTATTCAAAGATGTTTGTACCATATCAACAGATTAAAGCTTTTTTGGTACGACGACCTAAAAAATTACTCGAATCAACAATCAAGGTTTCTTTTTGACATTCAATCTAGAATTGAAAAAAGATGGTCTGCGTGGGAAGAAAATCAAATTGAAACTGAAAGGTTAAATCCGGTTGATGTAAAACAAGCTCTTTATGAAAGGGCAGAAGCAGATTTAAACCCTGAGTTGTCTGAAGAGGGGCGTTATATCCGGGATGAGATTTCAGAAGTTGGCTACTGTCAGCTTCTCGCAATTGCTTCGCTTGATGGGTTGGTAGAGGCAAGTCAACTGTCCCGGGTTTTAGGTGGAACCGGTTCGGATGTCCAACTCATGTTGACACGGATCTTGTGGGAGGAATATGGAGGAGGGAAATTAGAGCGAAAACATTCTTCATATTTTGCTGCCATGCTAAAGGAATTAGGGTTGGATTCTAGGCCCGAAGCTTATTTAGATATTGTTCCTTGGGAGGTCTTAGCCAATATTAATCATTCATTCTTATTATCAGAGCAAAAACAAAAATTTTTAAGATATGTTGGGGGGTTAATGTTTATCGAGATTTCTGTTCCCGCTTCTTTCAAGAATAATAAATTGGCTGGAGAGAGGTTGGGGCTTAGTCATGATGCTATAAGCTATTGGGATATACATATAAAGGAAGATATCCGCCACGGACAATGGATGCTGAACGATATTGCGCTTCCATTAATTGAAAAGTATCCGGAGAATGCATGGGAAATTGTAATGGGTTATGACCAGCAAAAGTTTTTGTCTGCCAGAGGTGCAGGTTCCATTGGTGCATATATCCGAAAATATAAAAATGACTCTAAAGTCTTTCCAGTAAAAATTTGATCTTTTTGATAAACGCTCTCCCATATTTACATCTGTAGCAAAAAATCATCGTCCAATTCTTCTTCCAGATAATCTGGAAGTTGGGTGTTAGAATCAGTTTGTGACATGTCCATCTGATTTGTGTTCAGTCCTGTTGCCCCCTTCAGCAGAGCTCCTTTTAGGTTGGTTTGATTGAACATCGTTCCTTCGTTAAATTGAGCCTTTTCCAGCTTGGCATTTTCCAGATTAGCAAACTGGAGATTCGATTCTAATAAACCTGCTCCAGAAAGATTTGCCCCTTTCAAGTTCGCACTTTGGAAATTGGTTTCTAGAAGTTTGGCTTTATTCATATCTGCTTTTTCAAGTATGGCTCCGGATAGATTGGAGTACTGGAGTTTAGCTTCTTTCAAATCCACATTACTTAAGTTAATTTTCTGAAGCTGCAATCCTCGGATATCTACTTTTGAAAGATCAGGGATCGTTTCAGGGTTTTGCTCACGCCATTGGTTCCAGGCATTAACTCCCTCTTTAATTTTAAGCAAGTGATCATCATTTGACATATTAATTTCCAGTAAATTAAAAAATTCTATTTGCGGTATGACTTAATCCATAAAAAACTCCATGTAGACCATCCAACCAATCACTGAGAGGATAAGTATAGTGTATCCCGTGTGGACCCAGATTGTAAAAATCAAGGGTTCCTTACGTTTTTTCTGCGGTTTTTCTTCCTCCATTTATTTTCCTTTCAGGCAGTAATAATATGGATAAGTATTAATGATCGCAAACAAAATATGGTTTTTTAAATACCATGGGAGCATTAAAAAATTTTTAAAATTTTATAACATGTTTGGGATTACGATAAAGATAGCTTAACGCTATATTTACTGACGAATACATAATATTTCAGAATTTATTTCTTCTAGTTAGAGCCCCCCTCAATCCTTTCATCTTCATTATTTAAATTAGGAAAAATATGCCTGCCTAACTTGAGATAAGGCCAATTGAACTAATTTACGGCAAAAAAAGGACTTTTTAATGTTAAAAAATTAATATTCTAACTTAGTAGCTTCCAAAAATTAATTTGGCATGAGCTTTGCTTCATTATGTTTAACAGCAAAAAGCGTCAAAACTTAGTGGTGAGATTTATGAAGAATATAAGCTTAGATAAGTATCTAATCCAAATATTTAGGGAAAAGGCGGAAAAAGTGGCTGGCATATTTTTCGCCGGGGTGGGAAATGGATACCTTCAGTGAAAAGACGAAAACTAGCTTAAATTATTCAATTAAAACTTGAGGAATTAAAATGAATGAGCCAAGTACTGTAGCTAATTTAGAGGGACTATCTATTTCGCCAAATTCATTGAGAAAAGAAGACTGGTTGAATTGTCTTGTGGAAGGGATTGATGAGTTATCCACAACAGAACGTTTAATCATTTCTATGTTTTATTATGAAGGCTTGACAATTAAAGAAATAGCTCTGGTTCTTGAAATGTCTGAGTCAGAAGTTTCTAGAATCCATTACGACACAGTTTTGGAGCTACTAAAAAAATAATCTGAGGAATAATATTCAATGAAGGTTTTTTGAGTGAGTTTCCCATTTTAAATATGTTTTTTTAGCCTTTCTTGAGAAATATAAATCCCCGCACCCAATTTATATGCTCCTCCATCTTTAGAGCAGAGCTTCCAAATAGTATTTTAAAATATCAAATGGACCACACGGCTTAAAATAATTGAGTATATAGCTAAATATTTTGATTATTTTCAACAGAATCCTTTTTTAAATTCATTGTTTGCAGTATAAATATGTCTTATAAGAATCAGTAATACATGGGTAATGTGGGTTTATTGGGATTGTGTAAATGAATGGATCAAACGAAAAACCATGGGATGGGATCGGTGTAGAAGTTAACAGTAGTTTGTCAAGTCGTGAAATGCTTTATAAGGCTAAGCTCGATTGGGAAGTTTCTAAAATTCCTTCGCAAAGACCAAAGTCGCATTCTAATCAGGAAACCTTTCGTTTTTACAAAGCTTATTTTGACTCTGGGAATGCAGAAATTGACTCCGTTGGCAGCCTCGATGGTACGCGAATTATCTGGGCCCTCGCAAGGCTCAATGAAAACTTTATGTTACCTGGAAATGATGAGCTTAAAGGTTATATTCTTTTAGCTTCTCGCCATGAGGATAGAGAAAAAATAGAAATACAATTTTTGACCCTGCGTTCTGCTTGTAACAGTATGTTGAAGATATCTTCGAAGGCCCGACCAACGGTTAAAAACTCTTTCCGGAGAGTATTTAAATCGACTCTCCCTTTTCTGTCTGAGTCGGCGCAAAGATTTGACGAGGAAATGACGCAAAAAGCAAAGACTACAATTGAAATGGGTCGTAGTGCGATATCGAACTTTGCCGAAACAGCGCAAAAATTAGTGGATAAGACTATAAATGAAAAGATTGCCGAAAAATATATGACAGAGGTTTTTAAACCGGATCCTTCAAAAAATGAAGGAACACCAGCAGAAGAGCAGGCTAAAAAAAACGCAAAATCTGCACTGGGTGCTTTTGGATCCGCTCCAGGGCAGAATCTAAGGTCGACACAAATGACAGCATGGGGGCTTTTGACTGCGGTGACATATACAGCAGACCGTTTAGGAAAGACTCCAGATTCGCGTTTAAGACAATCTTGGTTCGGGCCTAATGCAAAAATTAAGAAACGTGCATTAGAGTTGGCGCTAAAATTGGATTAATAAATTACCATGATGATTTCACACCACAATTAAAATTCTTTGCTAATAGAGTTACTCAGAGCTCAGTTGCCAGAAAAACGAGCCGATCACAGGACTTTCCACTACAATTTTGTCGCCTGACTGAATCGTGGCTACGCCTGCAGGAGTACCGGTGAAAATTATATCACCAGGTTTTAAGGTCCACCAGCTGCTAATAATTTGAATTAGATTTGAGATGGGGAAAATCATTTGTCCTGTATTGCCTGTTTGTCTTAGATGGCCATTGACAAAGCATGAGAAGTTAAGGTTTGCCAAATCAAATTTCTCTGGATGATAACTTTTAAAGACACCTAACGGCGCACTTTGCTCAAAGGACTTGGAACGCTCCCAAGGCAATCCAGCAGCTTTTAATTTTCTTTGAACATCACGCAGCGTCAAATCTAAGCCTAGTGTTATCCCGGAAATATATGATAAAACCTCGGATTCATGAATATTCTTTCCTTCTTTTCCAATCAACAAAACTACCTCGACCTCGTGTTGCAATTCATTTCCATAAGGCGGATGGTTTAGTGTTACACCCGGAGCTACAATGTTGCAAACAGGTTTCATAAATACCACAGGTTCGTTTGGGATTTGTTTATCGCCTAATTCCTTAATGTGTTCGTCATAGTTTTTGCCGATACAAAAGATTCGATTAGGAGTAAAAGGTAAATTGTGGGAAGTAATATTCAATATTCTAGTCTAGGGTGCGGGGTTATGATGATTTTTTCTTCTGTTTGTCAGATGGCCTTTAATTATTCCGAGTACGAAAGGATCTATACAAACACTATATATAAAAGGCTAATTTTTCGCATCCATTTAATTGCTTTTCGGGAATAGGAACGGCCTATATGATCTGCTGCTTGAATTACTTGTCTCATTCGGTTAATCTCCGTATTTCCAATAATATTAGGACTTGATTTAATGATTCAAACCACTTTAATAGGGCATGCCTGCCTGTACATACAGTCGAAAAAAACAAATATTCTCACTGACCCTGTTTGGTTCGATTATCTTTGGGAAGAGATCAATGTGCTAT
>CAJWOD010000055.1 GCA_913044145.1 uncultured Nitrospina sp.
CAAAAAACCGAGCTTCCCGTGGAAGTTTATTCATTTTTTCAATATCAAAAGCCATATTTGTTTGCCGTACTTTAAAGAGGACAAAATATTAATAAATTAAGGTCCCTCTAGACAACTAAATTAATAATCTCTGGACCTTTATCTAATATTTTAATTTTGCTATAGGTGCCACAATAATTGAAGGTTAGCTTGGGTCAAGATTATTTCAGGAATGAAAAGCAAAATTGTCGGCAAGGCATTCAGTCAATTAAATGTGAATGCCATAAAACGAACTCGTTGAATTCTTGCTGGCAAAAGAATGAAACATGCGAGAATAATTGACGCTAAGATGGCAACCGGGGATAAAAAAAGGGCACTAAAATTTTATGGCTGCAGGTTCTCATCTGGATGTGTCATTCCAAAAGAAATAATCATTTTTAAGCCTTCTTCAACAGACATTTTAAGGGGTTGTGTATCTTTTTCCGGTAGCATAAAAAGAAATCCCGTTGTTGGATTAGGCGAAGTAGGCACAAAGATATTTAGCATTTTTTCATCGCCAGATATCCCCTTTGGGGTATTGCAACAAACTATTCCCAAAGTTTTTAAGGGTTCCCTTGGGTAAGTAATGAGAACCATCTTTTGAAAGCTGGGTGTTTCTGTCAACGATACAGTGTCGACCACTTTCTTAATACTGGTATAAATGACCCGAACGACCGGAATCTTATTGAGTATTCCCTCACCTATAGCCACTATTTTTTTCCCAATAAAATTCGTTCCAACTAAGCCTACTGCAATAATGAAAACAGCTAAAAACAATACTCCCATTCCCGGGATATGCAATTTTTCCATTAATTGTATGTTCTGAGGCCCCAAAACCCCAGTAATAAGAGGTTCCATAGCCTTGTCAACACGTGTAATGACAAAAGACAAAATCATGTAGGTCAAAGCTGCTGGGATGGTAACCAAAAATCCTGCGATTAAATTTTTCTTTAGCGCTTTTTTAAACATGGCTACTCCCTTGATTTTCGTTTGCCGCAAATTCTCAGAGTTGTTTCAAGATCTTGATAAATTTTTCCGCAAAAGGGCTCACCCTTTCTCCGAGACCGACTAATTGAGGCGGAGGGCAGGTTGTTTTATTGAAGTTTTAGACACCCTCTTGCTTTTTCTTGAGGCAGACTTCTTTTTAGTTTTATTATTTTTTCCAAAGGAATGCTTGATAACTTCATCCATTTTTGTAACAGGAAAAAATTGGATGCTTTTTCTAATATTTTCCGGAATATCGGGAATATCTTTTTCGTTCTCAATAGGTATTATAAGATTGTGTATTCCATGTCGATGTGCGGCAAGAACTTTTTCTTTTAATCCGCCGATTGGAAGAACTTTTCCTGTCAAAGTCAGTTCTCCTGTCATTGCAATATCGTGACGCAACGAAGTTTTAGTGAGTGCCGAAACCAGAGCCACGGCCATGGTAATACCTGCTGAAGGACCATCCTTGGGAACTGCGCCTTCAGGAATATGTATGTGGAAATCATTTTTCTGGTAAAAACTTTTTGGTAATCCGAACTCTGAAGCTCGTGACCGGACATAAGTCATAGCAGCCTGAGCTGATTCTTTCATGATATCGCCTAGTTGCCCAGTGGGCACGAGTTTACCGGTTCCAGGCAGAACAGTGACTTCTATTGACAGAATCTCCCCACCCAACTCGGTCCACGCCAATCCTATCGCCGAACCTATGTCAAGTGGACCTTCTTTGTCTGATCGTTTGTATTTTGGGGTGCCAAGGTACTTTGTCAAACTTGCTGGAGTAATTTTAATTTGCGTCTTTTTACCTTTTTTTACAACTTCTTTTACGATTTTACGGCAGAGAGTCGCAATTTCCCTCTCCAGATTTCTAACTCCAGCTTCACGGGTGAAATCCTGAATAATCTGCTGAAGAGCTTTTTCTGAAATTTCAATATTCTTTTTAGTCAAACCATGCTCAGCGACTTTCTTGGGTACTAAAAACTTCTGCGCTATTCCAATCTTTTCCTGATCGGTATATCCGGGAAGGTGCAACACTTCCATTCTGTCTAATAATGGCCGTGGAATGGAATGAAGAACATTAGCGGTACAAATAAATAAAACATTTGAAAGGTCGTAATCTATTTCCAGATAATGATCGTTGAAGTTTGAATTTTGTTCTGGGTCAAGCACTTCTAGTAATGCAGAGGAGGGATCGCCACGAAAATCTGCATTCATCTTATCGACTTCATCTAGCATGAAAACTGGGTTGTTCACTCCGGCCTTTTTCATACCTTGAATTATCTTGCCAGGTAACGCACCAATATACGTCCGGCGATGGCCTCTAATCTCGGCTTCATCACGAACTCCTCCAAGGGATATACGCACGAACTCTCTACCCATGGCTTTTCCTATGGATTTACCTAGAGAAGTTTTACCAACCCCAGGAGGCCCAACCAGACAAATAATAGGCCCTTTTATTTTTTTTACTAGTTTTAACACTGCAAGATGTTCGGTGATACGTTCTTTTACTTTTTCCAGTCCGTAATGATCTTTATCAAGAACTTTCTGGGCTTCCTGGATTTTAATTTTTTCAGTACCCGCGGCTTTTTTCCAAGGCAAATCTGCAAGCCACTCTATATAAGTTCTAGCCACCGTTGCTTCTGCTGACATGGGTTGCATGAGTTCAAGCCGTTTCAATTCTTTTTTGGCTTTCTCGTTAATCTCTTTTGGCATTTTTGCCTTTTTAATCTTTTGTTTTAATTCATCAAAATCGCTTTTAAACTCATCTCGTTTGCCAAGCTCTTTTTGTATCGCTTTCATCTGTTCATTCAAATAGAATTCTTTCTGACTACGCTCCATTTGTTTTCGTACTCGTCCATGAACTCGTTTCTCGATTTTAAGGACTTCCATTTCGGACTTAAGAATTGCCAGCAACTTATTTAACCGATCGGCAGGGTTTAATGTTTCCAAAAGCTCTTGCTTTTCTTGACTTTGAAAAACCATATATGAGGAAATAGTGTCCGCATATCGATGTGGTTCAAGAATATTGGCGCTCGCAGTAACGGCTTCTAAAGGGATTTTTTGGTTGAGCTTGACGTATTGCTCGAACATATTGCCAACACTCCGCATCATCGCTTTTACATCGGGAGTGAGTTGATCATTTTCATGGATACGGTTCACTTCCACTTCAAAATAATCAGGGTTGTTTGTAAATCCTTCGATTCGGCCTCTTTGAAGCCCTTCCACCAAAACCTTCATAGTTCCATCGGTTAATTTTAGGATTTGAAGGATATTTGCGATCGTTCCGACTTCAAAAATATCTACCGGTTGCGGGTCGTCGTTGTTGGGGTTTCTTTGTGCCGATAGGAAGATACTTTTTTGTTCTACCATAGATTTTTCTAAGGCAAGAACAGACTTTTCTCTACCCACGAACAAGGGCAGAACCATATAAGGAAAGACTATAATATCTCTCAGAGGGAGAAGGGGTAAGGTAATCTTATCTGAGCCCATAATGCTAGCTGGCCTGTTTCTTTTTAGCGTAAACCATCATGGGTTTTTCACCATTGGTAACAACTTCTTCGTTAATCACAACTTCTTCGATATCTTTTTGCGAAGGCAACTCGTACATCATATCTAGCATAGTTTCTTCCATCACGGCGCGCAAACCCCTTGCCCCGGTTTTTCGATCGAGCGCTTTTTCTGCAATTGCTCTAATTGCATTTTCAGTAAACTTCAATTTGATATTTTCAAACTCAAATAGTTTTTTATATTGTTTTACCAAAGCATTTTTTGGTTCAGTCATAACTTTTATTAATGCGTTGATATCTAACTCCTTAAGTGTTGCCACGGCTGAAAAACGCCCAACAAACTCAGGGATCAAGCCGTACTTGAGCAGGTCTTCTGGTTGGATTTTTTCAAGAAAATCCTCGTCCTCCAGCTCAATTTTTGAAACGATTTTTTGCTCAAATCCGAGACTTTTTTTGCCGATTCGGTTACGAACGATTTCGCTAAGGCCGACAAATGCACCACCGCATACAAACAATATATTTGTTGTGTCCACCTGTAAAAATTCCTGATGAGGATGTTTGCGTCCTCCTTGCGGTGGAACACTGGCAGTGGTTCCTTCAATTATTTTCAACAAAGCCTGTTGAACACCCTCCCCGGAAACATCTCGAGTAATGGAAGGGTTCTCTGACTTCCGTGAAATCTTGTCGACCTCATCAATGTATATAATACCTCGCTCTGCTTTTTCTACATCGTAATCCGCGCTCTGCAAAAGCTTTAGTATGATGTTTTCGACGTCTTCCCCTACATAACCGGCTTCTGTAAGGGTAGTAGCATCCACAATGGTAAACGGGACATCGAGTATTCGCGCCAACGTTTGAGCCATGAGAGTTTTCCCTGAGCCGGTAGGCCCAACTAGAAGCACATTACTTTTTTGCAATTCAACATCATCCATCTCAAGGTTAGAGTCTATCCGTTTAAAATGATTATGTACTGCAACTGAAAGGATTTTTTTGCAACGTTCTTGATTAATAATGTATTGATCAAGGTGGCTATAAATTTCCTTTGGCTTCAGTAAATGTTGGAGATCTTCACCCTTTTCCTGGGCCCACTCCTCAACCATGATTTCGTTACATAGTTCGATGCACTCATCGCAAATATAAACGCTGGGTCCAGCAATGAGTTTCTTGACTTCTTCTTGGCTCTTACCACAAAAAGAGCAACGATAATTCCCAGTAGTTGTACTTTTCTTTGCCATAAAGCCCCCGATTATTAGAATGGCTCTGTTTTCAACTTGGCTTAGTTAAAAAACAGTTTTATTTTTTATCTTTGTCGTCTTTTTTAGCTTCTTCGCGATTGCTGATAACATTGTCTATCAGCCCATATTTTTTAGCTTCTTCGCCGGTCATATAATGATCACGCTCTGTGTCCTTATTAACCTGATTAACAGGCTTCCCGGAATGCTTCGCCAGAATTCCATCAAGAATAGAGCGGATGCGGGAAATCTCTTTAGCTTGAATTTCAATATCGGTATGTTGTCCCTGAAACCCGCCACTCGGTTGGTGGATCATAATTCGCGAATGGGGTAAAGCAAATCGTTTTTTTGGAGCACCAGCTGTTAAAAGTAACGCGCCCATGCTCGCAGCTTGACCTATACAAATTGTTTGAACATCGGGCTTGATGTATTGCATTGTATCGTAAATGGCCATCCCCGAACTGACCTGCCCACCCGGACTATTAATATAAAGATAAATATCCTGATCTGGTTCATCGGACTCAAGAAATAGCAATTGCGCGATAATAAGGTTAGCCATATGATCTTCGATGGCAGAGCCAATAAAAATAATACGGTCTTTTAACAGCCGCGAATAAATATCGTAAGATCGTTCGCCGCGACTGGTTTGTTCTACAACAATGGGTACCAATTGGTTGTGAATGGAATTCATTTTTCTCTCTTAATTAGGACTCAGGTAACATGAACCGCTTTCTGAAATAGCCAATGTATTAGAAAGGGTTTTCGGCTTGTAAGTCATTTAGAAATAATTAGATAACCAACAATAGGTTGACTATACATTATCAGCAATTAAATCTTTTCTGTCAACCATTACTTCTTTTAACTTTACCTTTTCAAGGGCGGAATTCAAGGTTTTATCGCGTTTCATGCGACTATGTAAACGAGCGAGCACTCCGTTTTTTTCCCACTCCTTTTTCATCTGTTTTAAGTTGCCACCCGCGCCCAACAACTGCGCCATATTTTGTAACTCTTGTTCCAATTCTTCTGGGGTGACCTCTAATTCAAGATTGCGAGATAATTGATCAAGAATCAACTCCTCTTGGAGAGCTTTGATAGCAGGCTCTTTGTACTTCGAAATTAGCTCTGGTGTGACTTCTTCACCGTGACGGTGATCACGGTCGTCACCATGATCGTGCTTAGTCTCTTTTCCCTGTTTCTTATTAGCCTGCTCAGACATGAATTTGACTTGTTCTTTAATCAAGCCTTCAGGTAAATCAATCGGATTTTGTTCTGTCAGCTGTTCGGCAAATTTCTTTTTGGTAGCCTTAAGAGCTTCCTTCCGTTCATAGTCCTCTAGTTCTATTCTTATTTTAGCCTTCATATCTTCTAGGTCTTTATATTTTTTTTCAGTATCCAACTCGCGCGCAAATTCGTCATTTAATTTTGGTAATTCCTGAACCTGAATGCCCTTTAGAGTAATATTAAAATCAACCTCTTTCCCGGCGATTTCTTTATTATGATAATCCTCTGGCACTTGCACTTTTATATCGCGGTTATCACCGATTTCCATGCCGATCATTCCCTTATCCAATCCTTCTATCAGTTGACCGCCGCCAACCTGAATGATCTGGTCACGAACTGTCCCACCTTCAAAAGGCTTGTCTCCTAACATGCTAGTGAAATCAATTTTTATAAGGTCTTTTTCTTGTACAGAGCGATCGATGATTTCCACCGTCTTAGCTTTTCTTTGGCGTAAAGCCTCGATAGTTTGGTCGACTTCTCCATCGGTGATACGAGGTATTTTCATTTCCACCTCAATACTAGAATAATCCTTGATATCGATGCTTGGCAGCACTTCTACAGAGGCGGAAACGGATATATCCGTGCCCTCTTCTGCGTTGACCTCCAAAAGATGCGGTTGGCCGATGGCGCGTAAATCTTTCTCTGCTATGGCATTATTAAGCTCATTACTGATGAGGTTACTTAGTACTTCTTTTTTTACATCAGGTCCGAACTGTTTCTCCAGCAGTGAGGCAGGTACTTTCCCCTTGCGAAAACCAGGAACCTTAACTTCTCTGCCAAGTTTCTGATAGTACTTGTCCACTTCCTTTTTGTAATTATTGTAAGGGATTACAAATTTAATTTTCTTATTACAGGAATCAACTTCTTCTATTTCTATATCCATATAGGTAGCTTTCAATTATTCTAAAGTTTTAACAAATCACTAGATATAAGGCCTTTGATTGATGCCTGTCAGAGTTAAATACTAAGTTGAGAACCTTCCAACAATATCTTTTCTCTCGATAGGGAGTGCCGGTGGAGGGACTCGAACCCCCACGCCCGAAAGCACTAGTTCCTAAAACTAGCGTGTATACCAATTTCACCACACCGGCGTATTGCCCAAATTGCTTGCAGAAATATACCACTTTATATGGAGTTTCGTTGAAAGAAAAGCGCCTAGAATAACTAAAAACATGAAAAATATTAGCTTGTTTTTGGCTTAAATAACAAAGAAGAATTATTCCTCTTCTATTTCCGAATGGAGGGCGGAAATTTCTACCTGAAGAAGTTGGTAGTCAATTTCCAGCTTTTCGCAATATTTTTGCAGGAAAGAGTGCATTATAAGCACACAATGCCACTCATCAAACACTTCATCGCTTTTTTTACAAAATTTTTCGTACTCCGAAAAACCTTTCTCTATTGTTTCTAATAATTTACCAAAACCTGCCAGCTCATCGAGTTCTGAGAAGGATTCATCCAAATTTTGATCCCAGAAAGTTTTGTCGGATTGCTCTGGATTGATGGATGCCTGATACTGGTCTTCTATCATGGAATAATCCAAACCGATTTGTTTGCAATAACTGCGTAAATTATTAAAGGCAATAAACAAACATTCGTAGCCACCTACTTCGTTTTCTTCATCAGCATTTAACTCAGAAATATCCTCATCCACCCAATCAAACATTTGAAAGAATGCATCTAGATTGGATTGTTCTTCCGGTAATATGTCATCCATTTTCATACCATCATTTTTTAATGATACGTGGTTTTCGGTCTTTAGGCGTTAGCACTGTTGCTGGTTGGTAATATCCTTTAGGTACCATTAAGTTGGGGTAAACCCAACTGCCTTTCCCGATTAATGTTCCCGGACAAAGAACCGCGTTGCACCCCAACTCTGTATGATCTCCCAAAATAGCTCCTAATTTTTCCATGCCTGTTTTAAAATCTTCTGATCCAAACGGAATTTGAATAGGAACAAAAAATCCATTTTCTTTATCATCTATATTCCGAAACTGTAAATTAGCGAGTCTAGAGCCAGCGCCCATATTAACATAGCG
>CAJWOD010000056.1 GCA_913044145.1 uncultured Nitrospina sp.
TGAATTGCCGACTTTAGCAAGTTCCGTGCGCGCGAATAATATCCTAACCCTTCCCAATGTTTTAGTACATTCGACTCACTAGCTGATGCTAGTTTTTTTGCAGTCGGAAATGATTCCATCCATTTTATGAAGTAAGGGATAACTGTTTTCACCTGAGTTTGTTGCAACATAAACTCTGAAACGAGAATTCGATAAGGATCACGGTTTTTACGCCAAGGCATTTCCCGTTTTTGGTTGTGATACCAATTTAATAATCTCGACTGAAAAGTTTTGATTTTATTGGGTGCAAGCATAATGAGCGGAAAAATTTATTGTTTTAGGTGTGAGGCTTGTTTTCTTCTGCATCGCAGGTTAGACGCCTATGGTATTTTTATCCCAGATTATTTTGTGTAATTGTGTTTGCAGGCGAACTGGAAGTCGATCTTCTAGAATCCATTTGACCATTTCTTTTAGTTTCAGCTTGTCAAATACCGGAGAAAGTAGAATTTGGGCGGTTTCGTTGATCTTATACTTTTTTATAATATCGCGGCTCCATTCATAATCCTTTTTATCGAGGATTACAAATTTGACTTCATCATGTGGAGCGAGAAGTTTTAAATTATCCAGATTGTTTTTATCTTGCTCACCACTGCCGGGACATTTTAGATCCATAATTTTTATAACATCTTTAGGCACTCTTTCTAGAGATATTGAGCCCCCAGTTTCAAGCATAACCTTGTATCCCTTTTCAATAAGCCTCTTCATTAGAGTGTAAACATTATCCTGCATTAGCGGTTCGCCGCCTGTAATTTCAACCAGGTGGACTCCAAAAATTTCAACCTTTTGAAGAATTTCATCAATACTCATGTTTTTACCTTCGTAAAAAGCATAAGCTGTATCACACCAAGAGCATCGAAGATTGCAGCCCGTCAGCCTGATAAAAATGCAAGGAAGCCCTGTGTGCGTAGACTCTCCCTGAACACTTAAATAGATTTCATTAATTTTAATCATTTCTCTACTTCAATTATTAAACGGGTTCAAGACTATCAATTTATGGATTAGATTATTTAATCATTAATGTTTACGGATTTTATACCAGTATTTTGGTTGTTTTAGAAGCCGTTGGTCATTGCACCATAAAAGCGCCAATCACATTTCATTAATAGCAATAAAAACCCTTTTTCGAGTACTTTGATCATTCAAAATTTAAGGGAAGTATTTTCAGGTGGCTCATTAAATATATTTTAATAGGCTTCAACAACTTTATCCTTTAAAATCAGGGTTTTATTTTGCTTAAATTATTTTGAAAGGACGTTCTACAGTGAAGCCTATCGTCACAGTCACCAATGTGTTCCCTGAAAAAGCGTTGAAAAAATTAAGTCCACATTGTGATTTAAGAACTAATCAGACTGAAAACCCAATTTCCATCTCGGATTTGGAGAAAATAGCCTCTGAAAGCGTTGCCATGGTCACTTATTTATCTGACAAAATTGATGCGGACATAATCGATAAAGGAGAAAATTTAAAGTTAATCGCAAATTATGGAGCCGGATTTAATAATATCGATGTAGGTTATGCAGCAGAAAAGAAAATCTGGGTTAGCAATACTCCCGGGGTATTGCACGAGACAACAGCCGACTTAACTTGGGCAATGATTCTGGGAGCCGCTCGAAATATTATTCCTGCAGACCGTTTTACTCGTGAAAATAAGTTTAAAGGATGGTCAGCAAATATGTATTTGGGAGGAGATGTTTTTGGCAAGACTCTTGGTGTGATAGGTTTGGGCGAGATAGGTTCTGCGGTAGCACGACGTGCAACCGGATTCAATATGAAAGTCCTCTATTTCAACCGAAATCGAATACCTAAAGCAACGGAAAAGGTTTTAAATGTAGAATTTGTAACGTTAGAAGACCTTCTACAAGAATCCGATTTTGTGACGGTACATACTCCACTCACCGACCAAACAAAAAATATGATTGGAAGAAAACAATTTTTGTTGATGAAGCCCACTGCTTACTTTATTCACACTGCACGAGGAAAGGTGGTCGATGATCAAGCTTTGGTTCAAGCATTGAGGGAGAGGATTATTGCGGGTGCGGCTCTTGATGTCTATGAAAACGAGCCTGCTTTAACCGAAGGTATGACTAAATTGGAAAACTTGATGTTGCTTCCACATATCGGTAGCGCCAGTCATAAAACCAGAAATATAATGGCGGATCTTGTCGCAGATAACGTTTTGGATGTATTGCAGGGTAACCCTCCTCGTTGTCTGGTACCATCTTGGGGGTATTAAGTTTCAAACATTAAACCGAAAATGCATGATGTCGCCATCCTGAACAACATAGTCTTTGCCTTCGATTCGTAGTTTTCCAGCTTCCTTTATACCCGCTTCGGTTTTGTGTTTTTCCAGATCTGCTAGGCTATACACTTCGGCTCGGATAAAACCTTTTTCAAAATCTGAATGGATAGCTCCTGCTGCCTGAGGGGCTTTAGAGTTTTTTGGAATCGTCCATGCCCGGGTTTCTTTTTCACCTGCTGTGAAGTAAGTGGAAAGCTCGAGCAAGCTATAACCAGTAGCAATCATGCGATCGAGTCCTGTTTCTGTAAGACCCATTTCCTCCATAAACATTTTTTGTTCTTCGGGATCTTCCATCTCCATGATTTCACCTTCGATTTTCCCTGCAAGGGCCACCACTGCCGAACCATCTTGTTTGGCGATGTCTTTTACTTTCTGTACTAGATCACTTTTGGTATCTCCGGGATCCATAACATTGCAGATATATAGAACGGGTTTAGCGCTCAACAAGGTCAGGCTTTTTGCAAACTTTTTTTCCTCGTCGGTAAAATCGGTAATGGCCCTGGCTGGAATATTTTTATCTATGCTTTGAATTAATTTTTTAATCACTTCCATTTGTGAACGGGCTTCCTTATCCCCGGATTTTGCGAGTTTTTCAATTTTTGTTTTTCTACGCTCGAGGCTTTCCATATCTGCAATCATGAGTTCTGTATTTATAGTATCAATATCAGATGCAGGATCAATTGCATCACAGACATGGGGGACATTGCCATCTTCAAAACAGCGCACCACATGAGCGATGGCATCAACTTCACGAATGTGGCCGAGAAATTTATTTCCTAGACCTTCGCCCTTGGAGGCACCTTTTATTAGTCCCGCAATATCGACAAACTCTATGGTGGTGGGAACTATTTTTTTAGTTTGAATATACGAAGTTATAATATCCAGACGTCTATCAGGAACAGGGACAATGCCGCTATTTGGTTCGATGGTGGTGAAAGCGTAATTTCCTGACTGCGCTTTGGTGCGCGTCAAAGCACCGAATAGAGTAGATTTTCCCGCATTGGGAAGGCCGACGAGGCCACAGGTGAAACCCATAAAATTTATTCCTTCTATTGATTCAATGTTTTTGCCCGGAAGGGTTTAAGAAAAAACAGAGCCAAGAGTACCAGAAAAGCGTAGGTGGCGATAATTTTAAAAAAATATTGAGGCGATACGAAACTATAGAGAGTAAGAAAACAAACCGCACCGACACTTCCATAAGCTCCAGCTATCCCAGCCATTTTCCCTGTAAGGTTTTTTTGAATTAAAGGGACAGCTGCAAAACAGGCACCATTACCCGCTTTAAAAAATATGGATCCGAATAAAGAAAGGACTATGGCCGTGGAAAGCGGCCAATTGGAATTCACCTCTCCGAGAAGCCAGTGGCTAACCAGGCCTCCCAGTACAAGAACGAAAAGGGTTCTCCTGCGTCCAAACCGATCAGAAATCCAACCTCCACCAGGGCGAGCTACTAAATTCATGAATGCATAACTGGCTCCCAACATTCCTGCTAATCCGACGGAAATTGAAAAAGTAGTCTCCAGAAATTGCGGAAAAATGGAAATGACAGCCAACTCGCAACCAAAGGTCAGAGAATAGACTAAGCTCAGTATAGCGATCTGGCTGAACGAATAAGCTTTATCTTCAGGGATCGCTTGTTCTATGCGCGGCAAATTAAACTTCCAGCATTGAATAATGTTGCCAATAAATATTCCAAAAAGTCCTGCGATTAGCAACCATGATAATGAAGAAGTTATTAGCGTAAAAGGATGGCCGGATAGTTTCCAGACGAAAAGCATCAAAGCTCCATAAATGGGAAAAAAAACGATGGATTGTAAAATCAAATCTCTCTTAGATTGAACTTCAAATGTCCCGTGAATGGCTGTCTCAAAATCAATACTTCTTTCTGGAATGTCTGGACAAAATCGAAAATAGATAAAAGCCCAGATCATACATAGCAAGCCAGTAAAGGCGGTTGCAATTCTCCAGCCAATGTCTGCAGAAAATAGTAGGGCAATTAGTGGAAGTGAAAATGTTGCAGCAGCAGCGCCAAAGTTTCCCCAACCTGCATAAATGCCCTGGGCGGTGCCCATTTTATTATCGGGAAACCACTCTGCGATCATTTTAATGCCAACCACGAAACCGCCTCCCACCATACCCATCAATAAGCGATTTATCAACAAGCCCTCGAAACTCTGTGCAAGAGAAAAAGTAATGCAAATCACTCCTGCAAAAAGAAGCAACCCGCTAAAAACCTTTTGGGGTCCATAGTGGTCAGTAAGGGTGCCGATAACGATTCGAGCTGGAATGGTTAGAACTACATTGCATATCATTAAAATATTTATTTGAGTTTCATTCAGTACTAACTGATGCATGATCGTTGTGTTGAACGGAGCCATATTGAACCACGCAACAAATGTCAGAAAAAACGCGACCCATGTTAAATGCAGGGTGCGCGACTGTGTTTCAGTGAAACCTAGCATTAGTTTTTAGAGGATTACTAAGGGGTATTGGTCATCAACTGGTGGGACTTGACCACACCGTTTTTTTCAAAAACGATGATCATATCCTTGATGATGTCGGTTTGGAAGGAGTTGACAGAATTAAATTCATAAGTCCACACGGGGTATCCATTTTGTATACCTTTTTTAAAGGGAGAGCCAAACATCGAAAGAATCTCTTTGTGGGTCGTTGTCCCTTTAACTATGTTGGCGTATAGCGATTCGTCAAAATCTTTACCGATGGTCCCACAACCTAAAAAAAATATAGTCAGAAACATTAAAGCTAGACCAGTTCTTAAACAATAGATGGTTTTATATGGTCTGGTTTTATTCATGTGGACTTGACATGGTATTTTTCGCGATGGAGTTTTGGGTTGATAGTAAAACTGATTTCTAGGTTACTTTGTTTTTCTATTTCCTCAAGAAGCCCGCTATCTTCTTCAAAAAGCATATCGTGAATTATAGGATGCACTTTAATTTCAATTTTTTTATTGGTGATATTATCAGTACCTAGGCGTTGGATTTCTCGGATGATTTCATTGCAGACGGTTGAAGGGCCTTTAATATACCCTTTTCCTTCGCAGTAATCGCATGGATCGCATAAAGTTTGAATTAGGCTTTCACGAACGCGTTTACGTGTCATTTCTACCAGCCCAAGCTCAGAAATTTTTAGAATACGGGTGCGCGACCGATCACCTTTTAAAGCCTGTTTTAGGGCATTTGAAACAATCTCTTTGCTTTCGTCATTAGCCATGTCAATGAAATCTACAATAATTATTCCACCGATGTTTCTTAGACGTAGCTGATATACGATTTCTTTTAAAGCTTCTAGGTTAGTTTTAAGAATGGTATCTTCTGGGTCATTATGTCCTACAAATTTCCCCGTATTAACATCAATTGAAACCAGGGCTTCGGTTTGATCAATAATAATGTAGCCTCCAGACTTCAACCAGATGACCCGGTCCAATGCACGATCTATATCCAGCTCAATGCCATAATGATCAAAAATGGGCATTGGATCTTTATATAAAGTAATTTTCTCAGATAAATGGGGCATGTAATTGGAACAAAACTCCATAGATTTGTTGAAATCTGATATAGAATCTATTACCAGCCGTTCGGTGTTCTTAGTAAACAGATCACGAATAGATCGAAAAATAAGGTTGAGGTCTTCGTATATCAAATGTGGAGCGCTGACGCCTTGGGAATTTTTTTTCAAATTTTTCCAGAGCCGGTCAAAAAAGTTAATGTCTGCATCAAAATCCATCTTTTGCGCATCCTGGGCTGCTGTCCGGACAATATAGCCTTCCCCTTCATTTCCTATTTCTTTGATAAGTTGTTTTAAGCGCTCTTTTTCGTTTTCATCTTCTATTCTTCGAGAAACACTTATATGGTTTATTGTCGGCATATAAACCAGATGACGTCCAGGGAGGCTGATGTAATTGGTGATACGTGCCCCTTTGGTTCCTAATGGGTTTTTTGCAACCTGTACCATAATCTCCTGACCTTCATGGATAATATCCTGGATTTTTATATTATGGATAGGGCGGCCGGGTTTACCTTCAAACGGATGATCTTGATCATCCTCTGTAATAAGGGGCAGATCTATTTTGTCTTCAAGGCCAAGCATATCTTTGACATCAATATCGCCAACATAAAGAAATCCGGCTTTTTCTAATCCGATGTCCACGAAGGCGACCTGCATCCCTGGAAGAATTTTGGTCACTTTACCCTTATAAATATTCCCAACAATTCCTTTTTGGGATTTATGCTCAATAAATAATTCCACCAGCAGGTCATTTTCCATCAGGGCAACCCTAATTTCTCGCTGGTTTGAATTAATGAATATTTCAGAAGACATAAATTACTTTTTAATAATGGATATTGTTAAATTATAGCACGTATTGCTTTAAACTAATTACAAAGTGCATTGTAATGTCTTAACGGAGCGTGCGACGCATTTCTACGTTGAGTAGCAAGCCTATCGCAAAAAAATTCGTTATGAGTGACGAACCACCGTAACTCAAAAAAGGTAAGGGTATACCCGTGATGGGAAAGATGCCAATAGTCATTCCAATATTAAAAATCATATAAAACGAAATTGAAATAATAAGGCCTAGGGAAAGAAAAAATCCGAAACGGTCTGCTGCGCGAAAGGCAATGTTCAATCCTTTTAAAATAATAAAAGTTAATAATGAAATAAGAAGGATCACACCAATAAATCCGGTTTCTTCTGCGAAAACGGAAAAAATAAAGTCGGTATGTTTTTCTGGGAGAAAGTTGAGTCGACTCTGGGTGCCGGCGAATAATCCCTTTCCCCAAAAGCCTCCCGATCCAATTGCTATTTTAGACTGAATAGAGTGATATCCTGCACCCAAGGGGTCAAGTTCAGGATTAAACAATGTGCGAACTCTAGCTTTTTGATAGTCCTTGAGAACAAACCATAGAGCTGGCGCTAAAGCAAGACCACCGACAAATAACTTAATTAATGTTAACCGGTCGATTTCGATTGCAACAATGAATGCAAGGAAGATGAATAGGATCATCATGGTAGTTCCCAGGTCGGGTTGTACTAAGATGAACCCGCCTAATGTAACTGTTAATAGGGCAGGAGTGATAAGGTCGCGCAATGTGTATTGGCCTGAAAGTTTTCCTGACTCAAAATATTTTGCAAGAACAATTACAATGGCTATCTTAGCAAACTCTGACACTTGAATGCTTATCGAACCTATATATATCCAACGTTTTGACCCTGACGCCACGACACCATTGATCAGAACATAACCCAGGCCGATAATAGTAAATGCGTAGATGAGATAGGCATAGCGGCTGAACCAGCGATAGTCCAATGCCAGAGCAACCAACATTGCAATGAGACCGTATGCGATCCAGTAGATTTGTTTGATATATAACCCACGAAAAAACTCTTCCGGACGCGCATGGTTGGCACTATAGATAGTGACAACTCCGATCACAGATACTGTTAGTATGGCGACGAAGTATAACCAATTGAAATGGGATACTATACGACGATCAATCATGATCAAGATTTTACCACAACTATTTGAAAAATATGCTGTAGGTTTATATGAGGTGGTCGTTTGAACAAACGTTG
>CAJWOD010000057.1 GCA_913044145.1 uncultured Nitrospina sp.
CAAAAAGTTCAACAGGCCGCTCAAAACTTAAAGGTGACTCCTCAACAGCATGTGGACAAACTTCACCAACGATTTAAAGAGTTGTGGGTAAAACTAAATATTTCTAACAGCGACTTTATTCGCACAACCGAAGAACGCCACAAAGTTTTGGTATGCAACATCCTGCAAACCCTTTTTGATAAAGATGAAATTTATCGCGACAGCTATGAAGGCTGGTATTGCACACCATGCGAAAGGTTTTGGACGGAAAAAGATTTAAAGGAGGGCGATTGCCCGGAGTGCAGGCGAAAAGTAGAAAAAATAAAAGAGCATAATTATTTTTTCCGTATGGGAAAATATCAAGAATGGCTCGTTGATAAAATAAAAAGTGATCCAAATTTCATCCTCCCAGCATCACGCAGAAATGAAGTCTTGGGCTTTCTGGAAAAACCCCTGGAAGATCTCTGCATCTCGCGACCAAAGTCGAGGCTTCCTTGGGGTATTCCTCTTCCCTTTGATGAGGAATATGTCACTTATGTCTGGTTCGATGCGCTGATCAACTATATTTCCATTCACGGATCTCTTGATGAAATTCGAGCAAGTGGTTACTGGCCCGCTGATCACAATATGGTGGGAAAAGATATTCTGACTACACATGCGGTTTATTGGTCCACCATGTTAAAAGCCGTTGGACTGGAGCCACCGAAAAATATTTTTGCGCACGGATGGTGGACCGTGAATGGACAAAAGATGTCTAAATCCCTGCATAATGTGGTCGAGCCCAATCAACTTGCAGACCAATTTGGTGTCGATGTAATCCGTTACTTCCTTTTAAGAGAGGTCCCTTTCGGTCTTGATGGTGACTTTTCGCATAAAGCTTTGATCGGAAGGCTGAATAGCGACCTCGCAAATAACTTGGGGAATCTCCTGAATCGCACCGTAAATATGATGAAAAAATATTTTGACGGCATTATCCCAATCCCCGCAACACCGGGAGATGAAGATAGCGAGTTAGAGAATAAAGCAAGAGAAGTGGTCGATGAAGTTCGCAAGTTATATGATGAGCTGTCTTTTAATAAGATCCTGCAAAAAATATGGGAACTGGTAGACACCACCAACCAGTATATTGATAAGACCGGTCCCTGGAATCTCGCAAAAACTGATGAAGGAAAAGAAAGATTAAAAACGGTTATGTATAACGCTGCAGAATCTTTACGCATTCTTGGTGTTTTGCTTTTCCCTTTCATGCCAAAAAGTTGTGAGTCCTTGATGTTGCAACTAGGAGTAAAAAAAACAATCGAAGAACAGGGAATGAGGTCATTAGATAACTGGGGCAACCTACCTTCAGACACAAAAACACAAAAAGCCAAACAACTCTTCCCAAGGATTGAGGATAAACAAGCCGCAAAAATTCTTGCGGAACTGGAAACCCAAAAGAATGACAATAAAGATAATTCGGGGGAAATTACCATCGATGAATTTATGAAAGTCGATCTACGTACAGGAAAAATTCTCGAGGCAGAAAAAGTAAAAAAATCTAAAAAGCTTATCCAACTTAAAGTAGATATAGGAACAGAAACTCGGCAAATTCTGGCAGGCATAGCTGAAAGTTATGAACCGGAAAATTTGATAGGGCGTACCGTGGTTATTGTAGCTAATCTTAAACCTGCAAAATTGATGGGCATTGAATCCCAAGGTATGGTGCTTGCCGCAAGCAACGATGGAACCATCTTGCTTGCAGGATTCGACCAGGAACCTGGGCAAGGAATACAAGTGCGATGATTATCGACACCCATGCACATATCGATGTTTCCGATTACGAGGAAGATCGCGAAGCTGTTATCGAACGAGCTCGTGAAGCAGGAGTCCAATATATGTTGAATATTGGTTGCGATGTTGAAAGTAGCTATCGATCGATGGAGCTTGCAGAGCAATTCGATTTTATTTATGCCACAGCTGGGATTCATCCGCACGATGTAAAATCTATAGACAATGACACCTACTCCCACCTTCGTCAATTACTGGCTCACCCCAAAGTTGTTGCTCTAGGGGAAATTGGTCTTGATTACTTTAAAAATTATTCTCCTCAGGATTTACAGCGCACGCATTTTCGCAATCAGGTTCATTTGGCTCGTGACATGAATAAACCCATTGTCATTCACAGCAGAGATGCAAAAGAAGACATCATTTCTATTCTTTCGGAGTTTTATTCAAAAGATCCAACAGCGCATTCCGGAATCTTTCATTGTTTTTCAGGAGATCAGGAGTTAGCCGATGCGGCATTGGAGATGGGGTTCTATATTTCCTTTTCCGGGTCGGTAACTTTTAAAAAAGCAGATGAACTGCGTGAGGTTGCAAAAAATGTTCCTGCTGACCGTTTATTTGCAGAGACTGATTGCCCTTACCTCACACCCGTTCCGCATCGCGGTAAGCGCAACGAACCTGCATATGTAAATTTTACAGTAGAAAAGCTAGCAGAAATTCGCGGATTAAAAATCGAAGACGTAGAACGCACCATGGCTCTTAATTTTTTTGAATTGTTTGGCATTGGCGAACAAGCAAAAACAGGAACCGTCTCTTACAAAATTCGCAATTCACTTTATCTCAACCTGACACAACGTTGCACTGCCGATTGTGTCTTCTGCACGCGACTCACCAAACCTGTTGTCCAAGGCTACAACCTAAAATTGGACCGGGAACCCACTGCCAAGGAAGTCTGGGAATCAATCGATGATCCAAAAAATTATGATGAAGTTGTTTTTTGTGGGTTTGGCGAACCAACCCTAAGGCTTGATGTCATTAAAGAGGTCGCTAAAAGGATCAAAGATTCTGGTGGCCGTGTGAGACTCAATACCAATGGTCATGGAAACGTTATCAATAAGCGTAATATTCTACCTGAGCTATCAGGTCTAATAGATGAAGTTTCTGTAAGTCTCAATGCTGATTCGTCAGAAGCATACGATGAGATCTGTAACCCTTTACCCAAGTTTCAAAATGGCATTTACGACAAAATAAAAGAGTTTATTGAAGAAGCAAAAAAACATATTCCCGAGGTACAGGCTTCTATTGTCACACACCAAAAAGATGTTGATGAGACTCAATGCGAAACTATGGTTAAGGAAAATTTCGGAGTCAAATACAGAGCGCGAAGATACAACATAGTAGGCTAACGCAGCCATAAAGCTAATGGTAAAAAGATGGTAACACTAACTCAATCTCAAAAGGCGTAAAGCTAACGAAGGAAAGCCTGCAAGAAAGTTAAAAATGGCTGATAGTAGCAGTTTAAGTAATTCGCAAAAAAATAGTGGGCTCTCTTCAAAAAGAGGCCTCAGGTGGGTTTCACTGGGTGCTGCTCTGGCAGGATTAAGTGTCATGTTAGGTGCGTTTGGCGCACATTCATTGAAAGCCCAGTTGACTGAAAAAAAGCTCGCAACGTTTCATACCGCCACTGACTATCTTGGTTATCATGCCTTAGCTCTGATGGCCATCGGCATCCTAATATGTATTCTTAATGAAAAGATCGGTTTAAAACTACAACGATCTTCTTATTGGATAAGTTCTGGCATTCTTTTATTTAGTGGAAGTCTTTACGGATTGGTTTTCGATGGCCCACGTTTTTTAGGGCCCATCACCCCTTTGGGTGGGCTATGCTTTATGATTGGCTGGTTCACTATGGCTTTAACTTTATTGAAGGTAAAAAAAGAATAAAAAATAGGTTCTGGGTCTATCCAGAACCTATTTTTCTATCCGCTAAGTTTTATGGCAGGTCCGGAAGGATTACCTTTATGGGTTCGCCGTCGAGAGCTTTTAAAAATTCAACCAAATCTTTTTTCTCTTCTGCGTTCAACCCAAGAGGCGTGATGAGCGGACTCAAGTTTTCTTTCACATCCCCTCCCCTGTCATAAAAAGCAATCACGTCTTCTAAGGTAGCTTCGGTCCCATTATGCATGTAGGGCGCAGATTGAGCAATACTGCGTAGGCCTGGGGTTTTAAAAGCACCTTTATCAAAGTCCACCTTGGTTTCATTATAACGACCAAGATCGACCTTCGATGGACCTGCAGCTTTGACTCCAATGTTATGGAATCCGCTATCTGTAAAAACCGGGCCATTGTGACAAATAGAACATTTGGCTTTTCCAAAAAACAGATTCATACCATTTACTGCCGATGAAGACATAGCTGATTTGTTCCCCGCCCAGTATTTATCATAAGGAGAGTTTTTTGAAACAACTGATCGTTCAAAAGTCGCTATGGCTTTAGCAATGTTATCAATGGTCAGAGAATTTTCCCCAAATACGGATGTGAATCGTTTGACATAACCTGGAATGGCTTTAAGCTCTTTTAATAAATCATTATAATCCTGATTCATTTCAGCTGCTGCTCCAATAGGTCCTTTCGCCTGATCTTCAAGAGATTTCTTCCTTCCGTCCCACATTTGCAAAGCAAAGTAACCACTATTTATTACTGTTGGAGCATGTCTTCCTAATTCCTTCTGTCCATCCCCAATGGTGCGGGGAAGCCCATCTCCCCAACCTAAACCTGGGTTGTGACAAGTCGCACAACTGATCCAATTGCTTCCCGACAAGCGTGGATCAAAATAAAGCATCTTTCCCAACTCTTCTTTTTCCTTAGACCATTTATTATCAGCCGGATGCTTCATTTTTGGTACAGGTTCGTAAAAAGATTGTTCTGTCCATGCAGTCGAAGAAAGAACCAAACCAAACACAACGGCAAAAATAAGATATCGCATAAACTTCCTCATTTTATTTAATGACAATTTTCCAATCCTCTTTTTTGCAGGTACTTCTGATGATAGTCCTCTGCAATATAATATTTGGATGCAGCCGTAATTTCCGTAACGATAGGACTAGGAAATCGTCCTGCATTTTTTTCTTTAGACTGAGTTGCTGCAGCTTCCTGCTCGGAATCTTGAATATATATAGCCGACCGATATTGAGTGCCCCTATCGGGTCCTTGTCTATTCAATGTCGTTGGGTCATGGCAACCCCAAAATACGTCTAATAGTTCTTCATAAGATACTGACGAAGGATCAAACTCTACCCATACCACTTCGGCATGACCGGTATTACCTGTACATACCTCCTCATAAGTCGGATTATCCGTATTTCCACCCGTATAACCAACAGAAGTTGCAGTGACGCCCTTTACTTTTCCAAAAGCGACTTCGACTCCCCAAAAACACCCTGCCCCAAAAACTGCTATAGCCATAATTCCTCCTATTAACTTCGGCTGGTGATCTCTATAAGATGGTACCCGAATTGAGTTTTAACTGGACCATGAACTTTTCCCACATCATCATTAAATACTACCGTATCAAATTCAGGAACCATTTGACCGGGGCTAAATTCCCCCAAGTTTCCACCCTCATTCCCAGATGGACATTCTGAATGCTTTTTTGCCATATCCGCAAAATCTGCACCCTCTTCAATTTTTGTTTTTAAATCTATACAAGCTTCTTCCGTTTTTACAAGAATATGTCGAGCACTTGCTCTAGCCATTGGTGTTTCCTTTCTTTGTTGAGTTATAAAATCTAAAATATAATCCAGCCAATATCAGCCCCATTACAGCCAAAACAGTAAAATGCAGCAGATATTTCATAGAATACCAGGAAGGGGAAAATTGAATAACTCCTTCGATCTCCGCAGAGTAATGCTTTAACATTTCTCCATATTCTACCATCAGACGTACGGGAAAACGATCCCCGTCAACATTAGTTCCTCTTTGAACGGTCACCTCAAAACTTTTTTTTGCATTTCCTCTTAGGGTAAAACCCATCATTCCATTAAAATTTTCCGCAACCATTCCGGAAGGTAACAGCAACATCATCCTTATATTTTTGAAAGAGTCTGAACGATTTTTTAAAAATATTTTTAAAATGGATGACTCGGGTCCGCCTGAGGATTGAATACTACCTGCAATTTGTGATTGCACAGGTTCTTTAAAGTAAAATGTATCCGAATGAAAAATTGTTTTTCCTTCGCCCTCTTCAAGAAGGGTCTTGTATTTAACCATTGCAGAAATAGGATACGTCCCCACTCGAAGCACCGGGGGATGTTTATCATTCTCAAGAGTTATTTTCTGTCCAGGTCTTAGCTCCCTAATTGCAGTCATCAAAGACATGGAATGATGGAAGTGAAACATGGGGTGAACATGAAAAACGGGGTGCGAACCTGTATTCTCTATTGTCAAAGCCAAGGCCACTTGACCTTTTTCATTTACATCACTGTCTATTGAGACCTGAATTGGTTCCCCTAATGCTATATTTGGAAATACCATAAACACCATTAAAATTAAAATAAACCGCATAAGTTATACCTAATATTTGCTGTTGTCGAATTACTATTTATTTTAAATCAATTGCTATTATAGAACAATGAAATGCTCTTTTTAATAGTGAGACGTGGGCCACAAAACTTGTTATTATTGAAGTGATAGTTAAAACCTTTCGGGAGAATTGTTATGGATGGCCTATTGACCTTTTTAATTTTACTCGGGTTACTACTATTAAGCACTTTTAAGGTATTAAGAGAGTATGAGCGAGGGGTGATATTTCTGCTAGGAAGGTTCTGGAAAGTAAAAGGCCCGGGAATCATTGTTGTAGTTCCGGGCATACAAAAAATGGTCAAAGTAAGTTTGCGCACAGTGGTTATGGATGTTCCTCCTCAGGATATCATCACCAAAGACAACGTTACCGTAAAAGTCAACGCAGTTATTTACTTTCGCGTTGTGGACTCACAAAAAGCTATTATAGAAGTTGAAGACTTCTTATATGCAACCTCCCAACTATCACAGACAACATTGCGGAGCATCCTGGGACAAAGCAACCTAGACGACTTACTATCAAATAGGGAAGCAATCAACTCTCACCTACAAAAAGTAATTGATGAGCAAACAGAACCCTGGGGGGTCAAAGTTGCTAATGTCGAAGTGAAAAATGTTGACCTGCCACAAGAAATGCAAAGGGCTTTGGCAAAACAAGCAGAAGCAGAGCGTGAACGGCGCGCTAAGGTAATAAATGCACAAGGAGAGTTTGAAGCAGCTCAAAAAACTTGTGATGCTGCAGATTTGATCGGTGATCATCCTCCTGCGTTGCAATTACGATTTTTCCAAACTCTGCTTGATCTATCCAGCGGCGAAGGATCTCATACATATATACCTATTCCGCTAGAATTATTTGAATCAATAAAGAACAAAGGAGTGGGAAATACTCCTCGTTAGTAATTGAAGACTCTTAAAAATTTGGCATTGTTTAAACATTTATATCTAAGGCCTATATGAATGAAATTTCCCAAATAAACCAATTTCTTACTCGTATCCAAAAAAAATGGAATCGAGTCCGATTTGTTTTAGGCGCCTATTTAGCAATTACTTTTTTAACTGGGATCTTACTTGCGGTTGCACTCTTTTATTATTTTCAACTAACAAGCACAAGCTATATTGCCCCCATTATTTTATTATTAATCTTGGGAAAATATCTCTATTCCAACTATCGTTCTAATTCGTTAAATGGATTAGATCGCGAAGGAGCAGCCCTGCTCACTGAGAAGAAATATCCAAAACTAAACAATTCGCTTATTAGTTCTGTGCAATTGAGTGAATATATTAGCGATCCTACTCGAGAAAAATTATTTTCCTCGGCAATGATTCGTGAGCTTCTGGCTCGCACCCAGAAACAACTCGCAAAACTGGACGCAAATTCAGTCTTGGACAATGGAAAAACGGCTTCCGCACGGAATTTGTTTCTAGCTACTATAGTAGTTGGCATTTCCGTCACTCTTTTACTTCCAAACTTCTGGCAACAGGCTTTAATAAATAGCAAGGGGTCAGTTAGCACACCCGGTATCACCAAGATAGATGAGAAAATTCAAAACCCGATAACCGAAGGACCAGAACAGAATTATCAAATCAGCGATCTCGGCTTG
>CAJWOD010000058.1 GCA_913044145.1 uncultured Nitrospina sp.
GCACCGTCGCCAAGTGGTAAGGCCGAGGTCTGCAAAATCTCTATCGGCGGTTCGAATCCGCCCGGTGCCTCCATTTTTCTTACAAAACCCGGTTAAATAGAAAAATAGCATTAATAAGATGAAGAATCACCGGACCCCTTAACTAAAGATTAATGCATCAACAAATTTTTTCGAATCAAATGCCTGCAAGTCTTCCGCTTTTTCCCCCACTCCAATAAAATGAATCGGCAGTTTTAGTTCTCCGCATAAATTAAGTAGCACACCCCCTTTTGCGGTTCCATCAAGCTTCGTCATCACGAATCCATCTAATTCCAATGCTTCATGAAAATGATTAGCCTGAGAAATGCTGTTTTGCCCCAAGGTGGCATCAAGAACCAGTAAAGTTTCATGAGGCGCACCTGGTAATACTTTTCCTATAACCCGTTTTACTTTTTTAAGCTCTTCCATTAAATTCTGGTTTGTTTGTAATCGTCCGGCAGTATCTATGAGCAACACATCCACATTCCGTGCAACAGCAGCTTGGACTGCGTCGTAGGCCACCGCAGAAGGATCAGCACCACTTTTCTGACTAATGCAGTTAATGTCTGCTCGCTCTGCCCATACTTGTAACTGGTCAATAGCAGCAGCCCGAAATGTATCACCTGCTGCCAATAAAACTTTTTTTCCTTCCTTTTTCCACTTTTGTGCCAGTTTACCTATGGTTGTAGTTTTGCCTGAACCATTAATACCTACCATCAAAATAACCAAAGGTTTATTTTTACTAAACTGTATAGGCTTGTTGTTTTGTGACAGAACTTTAAACATCTGCCCTTTCAAATGCTGCAAAACCTCATCATTTTCTCGAATACGATTTTGTGCAACATCCTTTTTTAAATCTTCCAAAATAAATGTGGTGGTTTTCATACCGACATCAGCTATAAGCAATTTTTCTTCCAGCTCATCTAGTAATTCAAGGCCAACCTTTGCCTTTCCATGAACAATATTTTCTATCCCACCGGCAAGACTGGTCCGAGTTTTCTGCAGTCCTGATTTGAGTCTATAAAAAAATCCTGATTTTGATTCTTCTTCGGTTTGCTTAGTTTCTTCCATTCAATCCTCTATTTAACAAATTATTAACTTTATCTTTACCATATGTAAGAGAGTTTTCTTATAACCCCATCAAACATTTATTATATTCAGCGCAAACACATCACCATCAATATCTGGTTTTGAGAAATCTCCACTAGCTGTTCGATAGACTTTTCTTTTGTTAAGTATTTAAGCAAATACTTATTTGGACGTATCCTGGGTAATCCTATTAGGTTTTGGATTGATCATATTTTTCTTAGTAAGAATATCGATCAGGTTTTTATCCCGGCAGGATGTGGCAATATCAATCAATCCATCACCATTAAAATCACCAATAGCCATTCCCTGTGGATGTTGATCTACCCTGTGGAAAATAGGAGGGTAAGTAAAGGTGCCATCGCCCTTACCAAGAGAGACGGATATTTGGTCATCAGTAGAATTTGAAACTGCAATATCCTCAAACCCATCTCCGGTAAAATCTGCAGCAACTACAAATTTAGGGAAATTTCCTGAGGCAAAATCTTGTAAACTGGTGAAGGTTTTATCTTTATTGTTGACAAGGGTGGTGAGGGCATGAAGAGAGTTGCTGGATGTTACAATGTCCAAATAACCATCGTTATTTACATCTATGTTAACCACAGTGAGCGGTTGCTTGCCTCCCTTAAAAACCTTTGAATTCTCAAATTCTCCATTGCCTTGACCCCATAGAATCTGCACTCCCGTATTTCCTGACCCTGCAAGCCCTACTGCAATATCAATATTTTTGTCCTTGTTATAATCACCAATAACAATTCCTGTAGGTTGACCATTGACATTGATCGTAACGGGCTGTTTGAAGAACCCATTTCCTTTTCCCATTATAATCACGACCTGAAAATAGCGCATGGTAACTGCCATATCTAAATTACCATCACCATTAAAATCACCTGAAATCATATTTAAAGGAATTTTTCCTGGCTTTATAATTTGGCTTGTTTTCTGAAAACTCCCGAGCCGAGTGTTTAGGAATACCTGTATCGTCTGGTCAGCATAATTGAGTTCAGCGATATCCTTATAACCATCATCATTAAAATCTCCCGAAACCAAACATATTGGGTCTCTTCCTGTTTTATAAACTAGTTGCTCATTAAATGTTCCATCTCCTATTCCTTTATAAAAAGAAAAAGAATGCCCACCACTATTTGCAACAACAAGATCTAAAATTTCATCGCGGTTAAAATCATCTGTGATCAGAAAAGAAGGTTCCAGTCCGGTTTCCAAAGTATTGCTCAACGCAAATATACGAGGCATTTTTTTCCGAGCTTTGGGCGGGGGGCAACCAAACAAAACAAAAATCAGAAAAAGACAAATTAATGTATAGAGTTTTTTCATGAGGGTCTCAAGTAAAACAGGACAATATTATAGGAGAAAAAGTAAAACAATTCTAACAACTTATACTAATCAGCCTTTTTGTCTTTTGTGAAAAAACATACTTTTTTTCTAAAATATAAAAGCATCCCTTTTGGTTGATAGTTTATCGGTGAAATGTCAATTGACTTCTTCCGGGTTCATACCTAAATATATTCCTATAATTGGCGAATAGCAAAACCCTACCTCAAAAAAAGTTAAAATATATTTTTATCGAGAAGTGACTTTGCCAAAAAAGAAAGGGTTATGCATTTTCTCTTCCTTCACAGTGGTGGCGGGTCCGTGACCTGGGAAAAGCCGCGTTTCATCAGGAAGCGTTAACAGCTTTTGAGTAATCGATTCGAAGAGTGTTGACCAAGATGAGTTGGCTCGCCCCATCGAACCTGCAAAAATAGAATCACCAGAAAAAACAGTACCTTCAACCTTATAAGACACCCCTCCGGGAGTATGTCCAGGAGTAAGCAAAATTTCTATATTTATTTTTCCAAGTTTTAATATTTCACCATCCGCGATATATTTATAGCTATGGCTCCCCGAAGGTTTGGGTTCTTTTTTATCTATCCATACGGGGCAGGCAAACGCTTTATCCAGCTTTTGCAATCCTCCCGCATGATCGAAATGCGCATGCGTCAAAAGAATTTTTTCTGGTTTAAGGCCCAACTCTGCAGCCTTTTTAATTACCGCATCAGGGTTACCTCCAGTATCAATAACAGCAGAGGAACGGGTTTCCCTGCAGATTAATAAGTAGCATTTAACTGGATAAGATCCTACCAATAGATTGAGACAAACCACCTCAAATTTCTCTGGGTCGGGAGTGGGGGGAAGGGGAACCCAATTGCCTCGCGCAAGATCTATCAACGATGGTGGATGCAAATCCAAGACACGTGCCAGATTTATAATTGTGTTGTCATCTGGTATCGTTTCATAATTTTCTATCTTGGCAATAACATCAGGGCTGACTTGAGCAGTCCGGGCAAGATCGACCTGAGACCAATCTTTACCATCTCTTGCCTTCTCCAGCACATCACCAAGCTCATCTTCAAGTTTTATCGTCATAGGTAACCTTAATTAGGAATTATACTAAACAACCGCTAGATCCCAAATAGAGGAAACGAGCTAAATTTAAAAGTTCATTGGAGTTGCAGAACGGGAGTGTAAGACCCCTTGTATTCACGTTGCCACCAGTCTCCTTTTTTTTCTTTGGTTCCTGTATCAGTGAACCGATAATCATACACAACCGCTTGAATATACTTAGGAGGATTTTCTGGAAATGGATTGTTTGCTAACAAATCAAGTACAAATGGTGACCCTTCTAGGAGGCGAATCATGAACTTGATCAGCCACGGATTTCTTTCATAATTGCTGAGTGCAGCAAACCACATTTGCCAGTCCAATCGTGGTTGGTGCGGTGCAACAAATGTAGGAGCTTGATTTAACTTTCCTGGCTTCCATTTGAACTCATAAGTCTTCCATTCCTCACCATCATTACTGCCCTTGATAAATATTTCCGGACGCGAGGTAGTCATAACTGCAAATAGGCCATATTGGTTGACGATGCGAAATGGACGAATGGTATTCACTATTGATATAAAAACGGGAGAATAACTCACCGAACTGATAAATAAAGGAATGAAATACAGAAGGATACTGGCAACGAAAATTCCCTGCCCCACAACTAGGACTAGCCTCCTCTTCCACTCATGAATACAACT
This sequence comes from uncultured Nitrospina sp., assembly GCA_913044145.1. Classification (GTDB taxonomy): domain Bacteria; phylum Nitrospinota; class Nitrospinia; order Nitrospinales; family VA-1; genus UBA8687. The sequence goes on from CAJWOD010000058.1 coordinate 4,188, forward strand.
TCTGGTTTCTTTAAAAGTGATTCGCCATTTTTTCGGGACTACTTTTTTTAACAACGAATCATCGAAAAGTAAAAGGCAAAGGGAAATGGTAAGAATATTAAAGAAACAATAGTTTCCAGTTAAAGAAATCAGCAACTGAAAAAATATTAAGATAGTTGCTGCAGCATAGCGAATTCTTCCCGGGCCAAAAATAAAAAAAGACACTCCCAACTGGATAATCAAAACCGCGAGAACGGAAAACTCCTGAAAAACCTGCGGTAGCTGATGTACATACCAACCTATCCAAGTCGGAAGCGGTTGTGTTTCATAATAATAAAGGAGTGCTGAATGATCATTCCATGTGGGATCGCCACTCGCTAGTTTCACCCATCCGGATGTAAACATTACCCTAAAAAGCAGAAATCGCAGAAGTAAAAGCACCCAAGGTGATGGGGGTGGTTCTGTGGCTAATTTTGGTCGCCATTTTAGAGGCGCTAAAAATATGGCTAAAAAACCTGTCTCAAGAAGCAACGTATCCCATTGGAATCCAAGAAATTGCTGCCCCACATTAAAAAGGGAGAGGTAGAATAGCCATAATAAAAAAAGTCCAAAAGCCGGCATAATTCCGGCTATGACCAAAAGAGATATTGCCCCACCCGCAAAGCAAATTAATTTTATAAACCCGTCGCTGGCTTCCAGCCAGAATAAGGTGGGAAGTTTCCAAAGCCTCTCCGTACCCATTTTGGCCTCAACTTCTTGAAGCAAACTTTGTGCAGGAAGAATGCCTTCTTTCCCTATCAAACCCTCAATTTGACTACCAAAAGATGAAAAAGCAATGAGATAGACTAGCCCAATCCCAATAAGGAAAAAACGCCGTGTCAAGTTCCAAGTGGGACGGCCTAGGACGTTACCCCAAATCCATCGGGTGAGAAGGCTAAAAAATTCTCGATTGTTTGCCACCAGACTATAGGCCCACTCCGATATTTTTCCGAATCCTGGGACTTTTTCATAAGCCCACAAGGGAGCCTTATAGATAGTGGTAGCTAGAGCCTTATAAACCCCTTTTGCCCCAGAATGATAACTTCCATCTGGATATATCAGATAAATCGCTGAGTCAAATTTCTCCGCAGGGATTTGGGGGTATTGCAAGGCAACTTCCTGAGAGGGCTTATAGACCACCCTGTCTTCTGTTAAATGTTGCCATCTACGGACCCAAAAGGTGCAAAATCGGCATGTACCGTCATAAATCAATACCGGTTTCTGATCTTTAATAATCAAGCTATACCTCAAAAATTTTTTTCATTATACCTTCAATTTCCCGACGATTTGGCCCCAAACTCGGGCTGTGTTAAATAGCCCTTATCGCAAAAAAAAGATTGGCTGATTAAGGTGGTTCGGGCTTGCGTTCCGGCCCGACCTGATATAGTTTCTTTAGTTCTATATTATGATCAGATGCTTAATCCTATGAAAGCACCCGATCGTTGATCTAATTTTTCAGGAAAGAATCAATGGTAGATTTTACGCGTGAAGAAGTTGAGACTGCTTTAGAAGAATATGCATCCACCCTAGCAAAAGAAGGGGAAGATGAGTTCATAGATGATGACGAGCAAATTACAGAACCCGAAGCCGAAGAGACAAGATTAGAAGAAGATGAGGATTCTCCAGAAATTATCGAACCCGAAGATAAGCTGGAAAAGGAATCCGATGCTGCAGAAATTTTCGAAGGTAAAGATTTATCTAGCTTAGATTTATCTGAAATAAATTTCTTAGGGATTAGCCTAAAAGACACCAATCTAAATAAAGCCAACCTATCAAATAGCATTCTTTCTGATTCAAATATGGATCAGACAAATCTAAGCGAAGCAAATTTAATCAATGCTGAAATGGAGAATGTGAGTTGCCTGGAAGCAAATGTTATAAATGCGAATTTTGAATCTTCTAATTTGCAAGGCGCAAAGTTTCTGGGTAGTAATTTATCAGGCTCCAACCTCAATGGAGCAAATTTAAGAAAAGCTATATTCTTGGAAGCCAACCTCTCTAAATGCAACCTAAATGAAACAGACCTCAGTAATTCAGATTTCTCAAGGGCTGATATGAACCATGCTAGCATAGTAGAAAGCAATTTAAGTCGCGCACGTTTTAATGGAGCCAACATGGAATCCGTAGACTTTACAGACTCTCGTCTGAGCATGTCTGTGTTTTTCGAGGCAAATTTTAAGAATGCAAATATGAATCGTGCCATAGTAAAAGGGGCCAAGCTAGCGGGCGGGATTTTCGAAAAAACCAGCCTTCCACGCGCAGATATCACAGGAGCCGATCTGACCGATGCAAAGTTTCTTAACTCCAATCTAAGCCGCGCTAAATTAAATGGGGCTATTTTACGAAGAGCTGATTTAAAAGGATCAGACCTTTCCGAGGCTGATTTGAGTATTGCTGATTTAACAGGTGCCAGTCTGGCGAAAGTTAAATTGATCGGCGCCAACATGGAAAGAATAAAGCTCAATCAGGCAAAAATATCAGGTGCTAAACTATGCGGCGCCAAAATGAACAAAGGAAAGTTTTTTCAGGTCGATCTGACTCAAGCAGATTTGAGCGGTGCCAACATGACAGGAGCAGATCTTACAGAATCCAATCTAGAAGGTAGTGATTTAAGCAGAGCTAATCTTACTGAAGCAGTTTTGCAAAAAGCCAATTTGAAAGCCACCTTCCTAATAGGTGCAAACCTACAAAAAACAGATTTGGCAGAGATTAATTTGGAAAATGCAAATATTGCTGGAGCAAAAATGCGAAATGCGAATTGCAGTAAAGCGAATATGAAAAATGTTGATCTTCAACGCTCTGATCTGGAACACGCAGATTTCACCCTGGCAGATTTGACAAGCTCAAACCTTACTGGTTCGAAACTCGGGGAAACTTGTTTTAAAAATGCTAATTTAACCGGAGCAAACCTAAGTTTGACAGATACTACTGATACCGATTTTTCAGGTACGAAAGGGTACAAATCTTGAGATATAATAAAGCAGAATAAGGTCTAAAAAGTACGTCAACATAATTTTGACTTATGAATCGTTTACCTAAATTAATAAATTCTCTTTTATACATAACCCCCAAGGCTCAACCTTTGACTCTTAAAGAAGTGCTTCAGCTAAGAGATGGCAGGGAAATTAACAGAAATTCGCATTCTACCGTCTCGCAAAGAATGAGCTTTTCAGCTATGTTGCAAAACACCAACTATCTAAACTCCTTAAATTAATGCCTCTCAAATAATTAAAATGGAAAAACTTGAAGCCGTTCAAAAAGTTTTACGATTCAGTACAGCTATAAGAGAATGGTGCACCATGGAATTTTCTATCTATTTTGATGATTTTGACGAACAAAATGTGGATGATTATAACTCAGGAGGTTACGGTGAAATTGCCGATGAAATTCTAGAACGCGGATTAGATGAAAATATTATTGAAGAAGATGATTTAGACTAAAGGCCCCGCCTCTTCTATACTAAAGCCAGGAGATTTATTGTGAAAACCAGCACGGAAATTCTTAAGGACGTTCAAGAATACTATGGCAAAATCCTTAAGACCAAGAATGATCTACAAACCAGTGCCTGTTGTGCCGCAGATTCTATGCCTGCTTATCTTCGGCCGTATTTAAAAAATATACATGAAGAAGTTCAATCTCGTTTTTATGGATGTGCCTCAACTTTTCCTCCAGGACTATATGGAAAAACCGTGGT
>CAJWOD010000059.1 GCA_913044145.1 uncultured Nitrospina sp.
AAAATTCTAATAAAAATGATGAAAGTAATTAAAAAACTCGGAAAAGAAAAAAAATATACAATGATTCTTGAGGAGAAAGTGGTCCTTTATCATGATCTAGGCAATGATTTGACTGCTTTGGCAACCAAGACCTATGATCGAAGTAACAAGTAATCTCTCCAACCAATTTTGTTGCATAATCTCGTATTTTCATTTTTAAAAATATGCAATATTAAGAAGATTATTTAAAGGAAACGTTTCTTATGATGGATATCAATGAAATAAAAAATATCATTCCTCATCGGTATCCGTTTCTTCTTGTAGATCGGATTATCGAATGTGATTTTGATTCTCGCATCGTAGGCATTAAAAATGTCACGGCAGATGAGCCGTTCTTTCAAGGTCATTTCCCAGAATTCCCAGTTATGCCGGGAGTTCTTATTATTGAAGCCCTAGCGCAGACAGCTTGTATTCTAGGGTTCAAGATTCTTAAATTGGAGGGTCAGGGCACTGTATTTTTTACAGGTATTGATGGGGCTAAATTTAGAAAACCTGTAGTCCCGGGGGACCAGTTGCGCTTGGAACTAACAAAGATAAAACAACGAAAATCTATTTTTCGATTTGAAGGGAAAGCCTTTATTGAAGATGAGCTGGCGACCGAATGTACCATTCAAGCCATGATGGGTAAGAATTAATTTGGCAACAATAATTGTTTTAAGAATTAATTCAGTTTTTAAGAAGCTAAAACTAATTTGAAATTTTTATTCCTTTCTTAACCTTGACCATTCATTCAAGTTCAATCATTGATCCAGACTCAGAGCTGGCAAAGGGTGTTACAGTCGGACCTTTTTCTATTATTGGTCCACATGCAAAGATTGGCAAAGGAACGGTCATTGGCTCGCATGTGTTAATAGAAGCCAACACAGTCATCGGCAAAAATTGTAAAATTTTTAATGGAGCATCTATCGGCGGCGAACCTCAAATTATGAACTTTGAGGATGTTTCTTCATCCGTAGAGATCGGTGATGGGACGGTGGTTCGTGAGTATGCAACCATTCATCGATCGGGATTTAAAGATGGTGTAACAACAGTTGGTAAAAACTGTCTGCTCATGGCATATTCTCATTTGGGCCATGATTGTAAATTGGGTGAACAGGTTGTTATTGTAAATGGCACAGGTTTGTCCGGGCATGTAATTGTTGAAGATCAGGCTTTCATCTCAGGTCTAGTTGGAATCCATCAATTTGTTCGAATTGGCAGAAATGCAATGGTAGGAGGAATGGCCGGAGTGAATCAAGATGTTTTACCTTTTTCATTAGTTGAAGGAACGCCAGCACGCTTATTGAGCGTTAATGTAGTAGGGTTGAAGAGAGCAAACTTTAAACCAGCCGTCCGGGCTGCTATAAAGAAAGCTTTTAAAATAATTTCTAGCCCCGATATGAATACTAGTCAGGCTTTGAAGAAAATAAATTCAGAGATTGAAATGTGTGATGAAATTGACTATCTTTTAAATTTTATTAAAAACTCCAAAAGAGGAGTGACAAAGTAGTGGGTAAGATTAAAGTTGGAGTTATTGGTGTTGGAAGAATGGGGACATATCATGTGGGTATTCTTTCCGAGTTACCAGAAGTAGAACTTGCTGCGGTTGTAGATATTGACTCTAAGAGCCGAAAGGTTATCGAGGAGAATTATGGCACTCCTGGTTTCGAAAATTATAAAGATATTTATGGTAAGGTTGATGCCGCGGTGGTAGCCGTCCCTACTGGATTACATTTCCCTATCGCTAAAGATTTATTGAATGCGGGTATACATGTACTCCTTGAAAAACCCTGCGCCAACAATCTCGATCACGCTCGCGAACTTTTTCGGATTGCCGAGGACAAGGCTTTGACTTTACATATAGGTCATGTGGAGCGCTTTAATGGAGCGGTTCAGGAGTTGCATAAAATTGTTGATTCTCCAATTTTTGTAGAGTGCAGACGTATGGGTCCTTTTACAGATCGGATTAAAGATGATGGCGTTGTCCTTGATATTATGATTCATGATATTGATATTATTTTAAATTTGATTCAATCTAAAGTAACCAAAATCTTTGTATTAGGATCTTCTATTTTTTCTACAAAAGATGACCTTGTAAATGCACAGCTTGAATTTGAAAATGGATGTATTGCAAATATTATAGCCAGTCGGGCCTCGCAGAATCAGATAAGGACCCTCTCTATTACTCAAAAAGACTCCTTTGTAGTTCTTGATTACACAGATCAGGAAATTTATGTTCATAAAAAATCCTCTTCGGAGCATAAGCTGAGCAAAGACTCTTTAAGGTATAAGCAGGAATCGCATGTCGAGCGCATATTTGTTCATAAAGATAATCCTCTTAAATTAGAACTCAAGCATTTTCTAGATTGTGCAACGAATGGAAGTCCTCGGAAAGTAGCTATTGATAATGAGTTGTATTCTTTGGAGGTTGCCCTAAATATTCTTAGTCAGTTTAAAAGTAATCTCTAAATCGAGGTTCTGACTCTGCAAGAATTTTTTTACAGCCCCCCTTAACTTTTACCCGCATTTTGATTATGCCTTCCAACCCTACAAAAAAAATTGGATTGATTGCTGGGGCAGGGGAAATTCCGATTTATTTTGCCAGGAAAGCTAGCCTAAATGGCACTCGACTAGTTAGCATTGGTTTTTCTGATGAAATTCAATCCAGCCTTTTTCCCTATTCAGAAAAATGTTATTCGTTTGGTATCGGCCAGCCTAGCAAAATTCTCGAAACCTTAAAAAAAAATGACGTTGAAGATTTATTGATATTAGGAAAAGTGGATAAGAGCGTTATTTATAAACTTCAATTACCCGACTTAAAATTTATAAAGTTTCTAAAAAATAATATTTCACATGAAGATAAAACTTTACTTTTAGGGATGATAGAGGAGCTCGAAAAAGAGGGGGTCCGCGTTCTGAGTCAGAAAGATTTTTTGTCTGAAATCTATCCCAAAAAAGGTGTTCTTACTCACCGCAAACCCTCGCCAAAAGAATTGGAGGACATTAAGTTTGGTTTTCCAATTGCGAAAAAACTAGCGGATATGGAAATAGGGCAAACTTTGGTTGTCAAAAACAAATCGGTAATCGCTGTTGAAGCTTTTGAAGGCACGGATAAAGCAATTCAGCGGGGATGCGAACTCACGCAGGGAAATTGCGTGGTTATAAAAGTCAGCAGAACAAATCAGGATTATCGATACGATAGCCCTGGTATTGGTCCACAGACGATAAAAACTTTGATAGCAGGCGGGGCTTCTGTTTTAGCTTTAGAGGCCGAACGTGTTATGGCAGTAGAGCAGGAGCAGGTCCTGAGAATGGCCGATGAAGCAAAGGTGGTTGTGGCATTTGTTTAATGCTTCATTAAATAGCTGATGGGATTTATGAATAAAGAAGAACCTCATTTCTTGATAGTAGCCGGTGAAGCATCCGGGGATTTGCATGGAGCTAAATTAGTACAAGCTTTATTGGACGTATACCCCAAAGCTCGATTTACAGGAATGGGGGGAGAACGCATGCGTGGTGCTGGCGTCCAGACCTTATTTGGAATTGAGCGTATGGGGGCTGTAGGATTTGTAGAAATCTTTTCCGACTTTGGCCATTATTTTGGGGTCTATCGCGGGTTAGTAAAAGAAATAGCATCGCTTAAATACACTGCAGTGATATTAATTGATTCTCCGACCTTGAACCTCAGACTAGCGAAACACAGTCGAAAGCATAGTTGCCCTGTTTATTATTTTATCAGCCCTCAGGTTTGGGCATGGAGAAAGGGCAGAATAGAAGATATCCGTAAATCTGTGCATAAGATGTTTGTTATTTTGCCTTTTGAAGAAAAGATATATCAAGAAGCCGGAATCGATGCGGAATTTTTAGGCCACCCTTTTATTGATGTGGTACATCCGACTCGAACCCGTGGAGATAGTTTGGAAAAGTTTGTATTAGATTCGCATAAAAAAATAGTAGGTCTTCTTCCAGGAAGCCGTATGAATGAAATCAATTCTCTTCTGGATGAAATATTATTGGCAGCAGAAAAAGTTAAGAAGGAGATGGGCGAATGCCAATTCCTACTTCCTGTTGCCGATACAATTGACCCAGTTTTGATTCACCAAAAACTAGGTTCTAACCCATTGGATATAAAAATTTTAAAAGGTGAAACTTATAATGTGATGAACATCTGTGATGCTCTTATTATAGCTTCGGGGTCCGCAACTCTTGAGGCTGGAATAATGGGCTGTCCTATGGTGATTATTTATAAGTTGAATCCCTTGACTTATTGGTTGGCCCTCATGCTTATAAATACTCCTTATTATGGGTTGATTAACATCGTCGCAGGCGAAAGCGTTGTCCCAGAATTGATCCAGAGTAAGGCAAACGCAGAAAATATAGCCTCAGAAACATTAAAATTTTTAAAAAACCCTGAATATTGTCAGGAAATACAGAATCGGTTGTTACTCGTTCGTAACAAACTGGGCAGGCCAGGAGTGATGAAAGCCGTTGCGGCAAGCATAGTGGATTCGTTATCAAAGATACCTTAACATGAAAAAATTTTTTTTTAATTATGTATTACCCTATATTCTATATGTATTGTTTTATCTATGGTGTGCGACACTGCGCATGAAGAACCTTAACAGCGAGGCGGAAGATCGAATAAAAAATTTGACCGGGCCTTATATTCTAACTTTGTGGCATTGTAGAATATTTTATTTATTTTATTATTTAAGAAATCGTCCGGATTATTTTTTATTGATCAGCCCAAGCGTAGACGGAGATCTTCTGGCAAAGCTTGCACGCTTGATGGGTTATTCTGTAATTCGCGGATCTACCTTTAAAAATGCAGTTCCTGCTGCCCGTTCACTTATTCGCGTATTACGAGATGGACAAAGAATTATAATTATTGCAGATGGTTCCAGAGGTCCACGTTGTATTGCCCAATCTGGCTCGGTACAATTAGCAGGAATTACTAGACTACCTTTATTTCCAATGACTTTTGGATCAAATAATAAGATAATTTTAAATACTTGGGATCGTTTTATCCTTCCCCTTCCCTTTACCCGTTGCAATATAAATTTTGGATCTCCAATTTATCTTACCTCACGTTCTTCAGAAGAGCAGGTCGAAGAAAAACGCGTAGAATTAGAATCTAGTTTGAAGCAACTAGACACAGAAAGTGAAACTGCTTAAAAATTAAACATTTACCTAGGTTAATTGTTTAAAAATCAGGCACAGGTTCGTGTTTGAATTTGAGGGGGGGGTATGGTATAGTTTTTTCGCTTTTCAAACTCCTTTAAATTTATAGACTTTTAGCTTGGCACCCTTTGATGTGCTGGCCCACACGGTTGGCATGAAAATTGAAGTCTTTTTAGGGTAAACGGTGTTGTTACGCAGTTTATTAAGCAAATTAGTCAAGGTTACAGTATAAAAATCTGATTCCGAGATCGTCACCAAGCCCTGATCTATTCTGAACAAATTGGCTAGAGGTTACTTATGAAAAAGGTCGAGGCTATAATTAAGCCTTTCAAACTAGATGAAGTAAAAGATAAACTTAACCAGATTGGCATAAAAGGTATAACGGTTAGCGAGGTAAAAGGGTTTGGTCGGCAAAAAGGCCACACAGAACTATACCGTGGGGCAGAATATGTTGTAGATTTTCTTCCAAAGATAAAAATGGAGGTTGTTATCGCTGATAATCAGGTGGAAGATGTGATCGACACGATTATGCAGGCAGCTCAGACGGGTAGAATTGGTGATGGAAAAATTTTTGTAATTGACCTTCAGGAAACCGTTCGTATTCGCACAGGAGAACGAGGAGAAGATGCTGTTTGATCTTTAGCATATTTTTTTATAGTTTAATTTAGGTTAATAAATTCTTGGTTTTGGTTCAGCATTTGCTATGCGATGCGGGGCTATTATGTTTTTTAGTTATTCCAATTTAATTAATTTTTGCAGGAGATACATTAATGACCCCCAAAGAGGCAGTAGATTTTGCCAAAAAAAATAATGCTCGAATCATTGATTTGAAGTTTATGGATTTGCTGGGTTCCTGGCAGCATTTTTCTGTCCCCACCAGCGAGCTCGAGGAACAACTATTCGAAGAAGGCTTAGGTTTCGATGGTTCCAGTATCCGTGGTTGGCAAGCTATCAATGCCAGTGATATGCTGGTTATTCCCGATTCTACTACAGCGATCATGGACCCGTTTATGCAGCACCCGACCCTTAGCCTAATTGGTAATATCGTTGACCCAATCACCAAAGAAAAATATAGTCGAGACCCACGAAATATAGCGCAAAAAGCAGAGGCCTATCTCAAGTCTACGGGTATTGGTGATACCGCTTATTTTGGTCCCGAGGCTGAGTTTTTCATCTTTGATAATATTCAGTATGATTCGACGAGTAACGAATCGTTTTACTCTATTGATTCAGAAGAAGGAGCTTGGAATACAGGTAGTGACGAAGGTCCTAATCTAGGTCACAAGCCACGACACAAGGAAGGCTATTTCCCGGTTGCTCCGTCCGACACACTTCAGGACATTAGATCTGAAATGTTGTTGACGATGGAACAGGTAGGGATCGATATGGAATGTCATCATCATGAAGTGGCAACAGGTGGTCAGTGTGAGCTTGCGATGCGGTTTTCATCACTTGTAGACTGCGCCGATAAGCTGATGTGGTACAAGTATATTGTAAAAAACATAGCTAAGGCGCACGGTAAAACGGCGACTTTTATGCCTAAACCTATGTTTGGTGATAACGGAACAGGGATGCATACACATCAGAGTATTTGGAAAGGTGGTAAACCTTTGTTTGCCGGAAATAGCTATGCAGGATTTAGCGAAATGGGAATGTACTATATTGGTGGTATTTTAAAACATTCAAGAGCTATTTGCGCATTTACTAACCCAACGACCAACTCATACAAAAGGCTGGTGCCTGGGTTTGAAGCACCGGTAAATTTAGCTTATTCGAGTCGTAATCGAAGTGCCGCTATTCGAATTCCAATGTATTCTCCGAGCCCCAAAGCAAAACGTTTAGAAATTCGCTATCCAGATCCATCCTGCAACGGTTACCTTGCATTTTCTGTGATGCTTATGGCGGGTTTAGATGGAATTCAAAATAAGATAGACCCTGGCGAGCCTTTGGACAAAAACATTTACTCTCTTGGACCAGAAGAGCTAGCAAATATTCCCACTTTACCGCATTCTTTAGAAGATGCCATTCAGGCTATGGAAGATGATCATGAATTCTTGCTTAGGGGCGATGTGTTCACTCAAGATGTTATAGATACTTGGATTGAATACAAAAGAGAAAATGAAATTGATCAAATGAGACTGCGCCCACATCCACTTGAATTTCAAATGTATTACGACTGCTAATTTCATGGATGTCGGAGATTGACGAAAATGTATTTTCGAAAACCCCCTGGGCTCGCCCAGGGGGTTTTTTATTTTTTAAATTTTGCGAAAGACCGTAACGTTTTGAAAAATAATTCAGGAGTATGATTTCTAAAGAAAACATTATAGAAAAAATCCTCGATTGCTCTCCTTGGGATGATCAACTTGCCTCAGGTTTAATGAACTATGGATTCCAAGAGCCTTCTAAAACTTGGAAAGATTTAACTAATATAGCCAAAAGCGCAAATTTTAAAAAACTTTATCCCCATTTTTTTTCAAGACTATTAGACTTATCAGCTCGTTCGTACAATGCAGATTTAGCATTGCATAGCCTCGAGCGTTTTTCTGAAAAATTCTTTGATAAAGATCACCTGTTCACGATACTTTCAGAATCTGAAAGTTTGTTAGAGGCATTAATATTTTTATTTTCAGGAAGCCAGATCCTAACAGACTCCGTCCTTAGCGAACCTTCTTATGTAAATTGGTTAAATCGTCC
>CAJWOD010000060.1 GCA_913044145.1 uncultured Nitrospina sp.
CTTATTGCTAAGATTTTGGCCAAGGCTATTCAAAAGAATTCTTTTGATTTGGTTCTTTGCGGACGACAGGCGGTAGATGACGATATGGCGCAAGTAGGTCCCGCGCTAGCTGTGTTGTTGGGGATACCATTTATCACTATTGTTACTAAAATTCAGTTCTCCGAAAATTTTCAAACCGCTGATATCACAAGACAGATTGAAGGAGGTAGTGAGATTCAAAAAAATAGGTCTTTGCCTTTTCTTGTGACTTGTCAAAAAGGATTGAATGAGCCACGGTTTCCTTCTTTGAAAGGGATAATGGCAGCTAAGAAAAAAGAGATTCAAAAAATTTCTGCGTCTGACCTGCAGCTGGATGCAAAATTTTTTGATCCACTTAATAATAAATTGCAGGAAATAAAACTATCCCTCCCACCCGAGAGGAAGAAGGGAACAATTCTGGAAGGCGCGGATGAAGATATTACTAAACAGCTGGTTGCAATCATCCGTGAAGAAGAAAAAATCGTTTAACAAAATTATACAAACGACCTCTCTGCGAATAAAACGTTTTAAAAATTATAAATAAAAATTAGGATTTGTTACTCTTGTTTTTTATGTCTTTCTTTTAAGGCGGGGAACTACAGGAAAAATTTTAAAAATAGGCAATATAGGCAAAGCCTATACTGGCATAAAATAATAAAATTCGTTCTCCTTTTTGCTTTTCTCCGTTGTGGTTTTTATGTGGCTGGGTTATTCTTCCTGTTTTAAGTTTATTTTATGCTCGAGCGTGTCTAGTGGATAAAAGTTCTACCATAGGTGTGGTCGTGGAACACGATCATAATAAAATAAAACCTGTTACCTACGAAGTTCTTAATGCTGCTCGGAATCTTCCTGGCCTTGTGAGCGCATATTATTTTTCAAATGGCGGGGAAGGAAACCTAGAATCATTAATTGAAGGGGGCGCAGATGAAGTGCGGGTTTTTCTTCACCCGGATTTGGTACATTACACGCATGAAACCTATGCAGCAGCCCTAATAAAGGAGATTAAAAAATCTCAACCAGAAATAATTTTATTGTCAGCTTCTAATAACGGCAAAGAACTAGCTGCGGCGGTCGCTACAAGCCTGGAAGTTGGGCTAGCCACGGATTGTATTGACCTTCAACTTTCTGAGGCAGGGGAGATAATTGTTAAAAGGCCGGTGTTTTCAGGAAAAGCACATTCTATTTTTCGGTTGAGCGGTCCCAGGCCCTACCTTGTTACATTGCGCCCCAATATTTTCAGGGGTGAAGGAGCTGATAAGACCCGCTCTGGCAAGGTTTTTAAAGAAGATATTGATCTACCAGATTTTTCAGACATTGTAAGAGGACTTGTCAGGGAAGTTGGAACGAAACTCGATATAACTGAGGCCCGAATCATTGTTTCCGGAGGGCTTGGTATGCAAGCCCCCGAAAACTTCAAAATACTTGAAGACCTGGCAGACGTTTTAGGAGGTGCAGTTGCGGCATCCCGTCCGGTAGTGGATAATGGCTGGCAGGAATATTCTCAGCAGGTAGGTCAAACAGGCAGGACGGTTTCTCCTGATTTATATATAGCCTGCGGAATTTCAGGTGCAGTACAGCATCTAGCTGGCATGTCTTCTTCTCGATGCATTATTGCTATTAACTCCGACCCCCATGCAGCTATATTTTCCATAGCAGATTATGGAATTGTGGGCGATGCATTAAAAATAGTCCCTTTATTAACCAATGAATTCAAAAATATTTTGAATAGCTGAGAAGAAATCTTTTCTAGATATTTCACCTTTTAATTATGAATATAAAGGAGATTTTAGAAGACCCCCGTTTGATTATTTCCCCCACTGCCCCCCCCGAACAAATGGTATCGCAATTTGGCTCTTATCTTGATTTGCTTGTTAAATGGAATCAAAAAATTAATCTTACCTCAGAAAAATCTAGCCAAGATATTTTACTACGCCATATTTTCGATTCTTTGCAATATGCGGCTTTTATTTCCAGCCAAGACGAAATTGTGGATATTGGTAGCGGAGCTGGTTTTCCTGGCATTCCTCTAAAAATTATATACCCAGAATTGGTCACCACCCTGATAGAGAGCCAAAGAAAGCGATGTAGTTTTCTGGAGACAGTTATTTCCCAGCTGGGGCTTACAGCAATCAAAGTAATCAATGATAGAGCGGAAAAAACCTCACCCAAGCGGCTAGTCGAGGCAGTTATATTAAGGGGAGTTTCCGATATTAAAAGCTGCCTTGAATTGGCTACCCCATTTTTGGGAGAGGGGGGAAAGGTGGTTTTAAAAAAAGGCCTAGAGGAAAGAGGAGAATTAAAACAGCCTATTTATGGTTTTGCGCTTGAGCAAGAAATTGTTGTTACAGGATACAATAATAAGAAATCCAGCCTATTGGTTTTTTTAAAAAACAGTATTTGAAAAACTGTTTCACGTGAAACATTAATTCCATCGTATAGGTAAGTATTTCTTTCAAGCATGAAATATATTTGGTAGAAACCTAAACTTATGGTAAATTTGAGGTGTAGCGATTCTAATAATAGCTACTAATACCTTTAAAAATAAAGACTTACAAGCTATCAGGGAAATTTTCTGAAAAACATTTCAACTTTTTGGGTCCCATGACCAAAATAATCAGTATTGCAAACCAAAAAGGTGGAGTAGGAAAAACGACCACAGCAATCAATCTTGCTGCTTCTTTAGCCCTTTCGGGCAAAAAAGTTCTTTTAATTGATGTTGATCCTCAGGGCAATGCATCTAGTGGATTGGGGGTTGAGGAAGATGCGCGGGGAGTTTATGAGCTTTTGATGGGTGAGGCAAATGTAAAAGAAGTGACTTGCTCAACAGAGATTGAAACCCTCAAGATAATCCCTTCAAGAGTAGATCTAACGGGAGCTGAAATTGAATTAGTAGCAAGAGAGTCCCGGGAAAAAATATTGAAGCGAGCCCTTGCTCCAATAGACGAATATGAGTTTGTGGTCATAGATTGCCCCCCTTCATTGGGCCTTCTAACTTTGAATGCCCTTGCTGTTTCTAATTCTGTGCTGATTCCAATGCAGTGTGAATATTATGCTTTGCAGGGCTTAAGCCATTTATTGAAAACCCTGAAGCTTGTAAAAAAATCTATCAATCCAGATTTAAAAGTTGAGGGAATTTTATTGACTATGTTTGATGGAAGAACTCTATTGGCAGCGCAGGTTAAAGATCAAGTGGAAAAATACTTCAGAGATTTTCTTTTAAAAAGTGTTATTCCAAGAAACGTGCGTTTGAGCGAGGCTCCTAGCCACGGAAAGCCAATAATGCTTTATGCGGGTCGCTCGCGTGGGGCCGACTCTTATGTGGAGCTTGCAAAAGAAATTATTTTCCGTTCCAAAAACGATCGTAGGCCTAATACTTCATTAACAGGTTCAGCAGCATGAATAGAAAAGCTTTAGGAAAAGGTATCAATGCTCTAATTCCAGATTTTGAAAAAGGAGTCCCCGAGGTAGAAAAATCTCTAGCCACTGATTTGCTCATTGATGAAATTTCCCCTAATCATTTGCAACCAAGAAATTATTTTGATGATAAAAAGTTGAACGATCTGATGACTTCTATTAAAGAGCACGGGGTGTTGCAGCCAGTTGTTGTGCAAAAGGTTGATTCAGGCTTTGAGTTAATTGTTGGTGAAAGACGCTGGCGAGCTTCTAAAAAACTCGGACTCACAAAAATCCCAGCCGTGATACGTGAAGTTAATGATGAACAATCTCTTGAAATAGCCATCATCGAAAATATTCACCGGCAAGACTTGAACCCAATAGAGGAGGCCGAAGCTTATGCCAGGCTGTCCAATGAGTTTGCGTTGACCCAAGAAATGGTAGCGGAAAAAGTAGGAAAGAGTCGGGCCGCAGTCGCTAATATTTTACGATTATTAAAACTATCGAGAAATATAAAAGAAGATTTGATCTCCGAAAAAATTTCAATGGGGCATGCTAGAGCACTGCTTGGTTTGGAAGAATCCAAACAAATGGAAACCCTGAGAAACGAAATTATCAAACAAGATTTAACGGTCCGACAAACAGAAAGCAGGGTTAATAAACTAAAAAAAGGTGTTTTAGATAAGCCGATAAAACAAAAAATAAATAAAGATATTTTTACCAAAGATCTAGAAAAAGATTTAGCGAGAAGGTTGGGGACGAAAGTGAATATTTTGCCAAAAAAAAATGGCGGAAAACTAATTGTGGCCTACTACTCTGATGATGATTTGGAGCGTATTCAAATGCTAATGGGGAACAGCAATAAATAACATTTTTTAGAGAGAAAGTTTCTAATGTGGAAGGAAAAGACAGACATGAAAAAAAATGATGCCGAAATTAAGGCCTATATGGGCGAAGATACAATTTTTAATGGGTTGCTCAATTTTACAGGGACTGTTCGTATAGACGGCAAGTTCGAAGGTCAAGTCATTACCGAGGACACTTTAATTATTGGTGAGACGGGTCATTTGACGGCGGAAATTTCTGCAGGCACTGTCGTTTGTATGGGCTATGTGGAGGGCACCGTGATAGCATCCCAAAAAATAGAAATACACTCCACCAGCAAGGTTGTGGGAAATATTAAATCCCCAGCTCTGCATATTGAAGTGGGTGGTGTGTTTGATGGAACCTGTGATATGAGCGGAAAAGAAACCAAAATTATTCCCCTAGTAACATCAGAAGAAATGCAAGCCCCCAACCAAACCTAAAATAATTATTTTAAATTCCATAAAGTTATTGTTTTAAAATTGATTATTGAGTTTTTGAGGGTGGGAGATTAGAATATATTCTGTTTATGAAAAAAGAAGAAAGGGGCTCTCTGGATCAGGGGACAATATATATTGTCAGTACTCCCATCGGGAATCTAGGTGATTTTACTCAAAGGGCAGTTGAAATTTTAAGTACAGTTTCTTTGATTGCTGCAGAAGATACCCGTCGCACTCGGATTTTATTAAATCGCTATGAAATCCAAACCCCGCTTTCAAGTTATAACAGTTATAACAAGTTTAAAAAGGGACCATTGTTTATAGGTCGCCTAAAAAAAGGCGAAAGTATGGCTCTGGTTTCTGATGCAGGAACACCGGGGATTTCGGACCCCCATTACCATTTAGTACAATTAGCGATCGGCGAAGGTATTTCTGTAAACGCTGTTCCCGGGCCTTCAGCCTTGTTGGCTGCGCTAACCGTATCCGGTCTCCCCATGGATAAATTTGTTTTTGAGGGTTTTCTTCCTAGGAAAAAAGGAAGAGCTACAAGGCTTGAAAAATTGGCAGAAGAAAAAAGAACATTGGTAATTTTTGAATCACCAAATCGTATACAAAAAACTCTGAAGGATATTTTAACAGTATTTGGAAATAGACAAGTTGCAATTGCTAGAGAATTGACAAAAATTCATGAAGAAATTATTCGTGGAAATTTAGAAGACATTGGAAATCAAGACCGCAAATGGAAGGGTGAATTAACCCTAGTGATTGAGGGTTCAAATGAGAAGAAAAGGAAACCCTGAATGTTGGTAATTTCAATTAATCTCCGCTGTATACCCAAGTCGATGTGTTTCCAAAGCCAATGGATTTACGAAAAAGTATCTTTGAATTTCTTTGCTTGATAAATATTGACCCATTAACTGCGGCGGTTCGCTGCTAAATTTATGAAAAAACTTTGGGGTGGAAGATTTAAACAATCTACTAATACACTGATGGAAACCTTTTCGGCTTCTATTTCTTTTGATAAGCGTTTATATGACTGCGATATTGAAGGTAGTATTGCACATTGCAAAATGCTGGCTCGTTGTAAAATCATAACCACAGCGGAATCAAATAAAATAATCAAGGGTCTTAAACGAATTTTACGCGAATGCGATGAAGGTCGTTTCAAGTTTAGCGATAGTCTGGAAGATATCCATATGAATATTGAAAACCGCCTTCGAGAAATCATTGGTCCTGTTGCCGGCAAATTGCACACTGCAAGAAGCCGAAACGATCAGGTTTGTCTCGATATACGACTTTATCTCCGGAAAGAAATCGATGATATTGTCGGTGAAATCAATCGTCTTACCAAGACTTTGATTGCGATGGCAAAAAAAAATATCAATCATCTCATTCCTGGTTACACCCATTTGCAACGAGCGCAGCCAGTTTTACTGTCACACCATTTACTTGCATATGTAGAGATGATGCTTCGTGATAAAGAACGTTTTCTCGATGCCTATAAACGAATCAATGTAATGCCGTTGGGTTCGGCAGCTTTGGCAGGGACCAACTTTCCTATTGATCGAAAGATCACGGCAAAGCTTTTAGGGTTTCCTGAAATTTCTCACAATAGTATGGATGCGGTGGCTGACCGAGATTTTGCAGCGGAATTTTGTAGTGCATCCGCGTTGACTATGATGCACCTTAGCCGGTTTTGTGAAGAAGTGGTAATTTGGAATTCAAGCGAATTTGGGTTCATCGAACTTTCCGATTCGTTCACCACGGGTAGTAGCATCATGCCACAAAAAAAGAATCCGGATGCGGCAGAACTTATTCGCGGAAAATCAGGAAGGGTTTTTGGTAACCTAGTATCTCTGCTTACGTTAATGAAAGGTTTGCCGCTAGCGTATAACAAAGATCTGCAGGAAGATAAAGAACCGTTATTCGATACTGCGGAAACGGTTAAGGTCTGCCTTACTATTTTTACCGATATGATGAAATCAGCGAAATTCATTCCAATTGCGCAAAAGGAATTGGAGGCCAGCGGTTTTCTCACCGCAACGGATTTAGCAGACTACCTCGTATTAAAGGGAGTGCCATTTCGTGAAGCCCATGAACTCACGGGAAAAACAGTGGCATTTTGTTTGGAAAAAAAGAAAACGCTTCCCGATCTTTCGTTGGCGCAACTTCGAAAAATATCCAAACGTTTTGATGAAGAAGTTTTTGACCATATTGCGCTCCAGAACTCCGTCGATCGAAAAAATATTTATGGGGGGACTGCTAAAAATCAGGTCCGCGCCCAAATCACTCGCCTTACCAAAAAACTGAAAGTTAAATAATGCGGCATTTATTTTTTGCTAAATTTATAATCTTTTACATCATTATTTCAACAGGTCTGGCGGGTTGTGGTTATAAAGCTCCTCCCAAACCACCGACTATCCCTCTAGAAGAGGCAAAAGTTTAACAAGGTTTCCTTCCAACAGGCCAAACTCATAAATCATTGTTATTATTGATTTTATAGGTTACAGTTGCGGTAACTTTATGGTATATTGCGTTTCTATTTCATTATTGAAGGTTAATTTTTTAAAGGAATTAAAATGAATAAAGATCAAGTCGCAGTATATCTCAATGAGCATCTAGAGTTTTTTAATGAGTACCCTGAGCTTTTGAGAAAAATACAAGAGATCAAAGAAGAAGACCTTCCAATTGAACCAATAAAAACTTTGAGCCTGACCGATCGCATTATTAAGCGGGTACACGATGATAAGGAGCATCTTAAAAGCAAGTTAGAGGGGTTATTCGAAATTTCTCGCACGAACGAAAAAATTCAAGATCATTTATATGAAATAGAGCAACTGGTTTTGACCAGTACCAATCTGAATCAAATGGTAAGCCAGTTGAGAAAAGAAATTCTAAATCGATTTGGTATCCCCAGCGTAGCGGTTTGCCTTATTCAGGGTTCGGATCATTTTATGGAAGATCGACTACGTGAGCGATATCATGGGGAATTGGACGAAACATTAAAATTTATCAGTAAAGAAACGGCTTCAAGCTGGTTTGA
>CAJWOD010000061.1 GCA_913044145.1 uncultured Nitrospina sp.
TATCAAAAGCCGAAATGGAAATGAAAAGAAGCTCCCTATCGCAAATGGTTTTTGAAATGACTTTATTACGATTGATAGAAACACGGCCCTTTAAAAAAATCGATGAACTAATAGAAAAGATCAACCAGGCTGAAAACGATGATATCGAGCCCGTTCAACACTTTTCAGAAAAAACAAATTCTAAAGAAAGCGCACCTGTTTCAAAAACAGTCCATCAAAATACTCAGGTTTCATGGGATCAAATCAAGCAACAGATTATCCGCACAAAACCATTTTTTGAACATTATCTTGAAAAATGTCAGGTGTCAGTATTTAGCGATAAAGAAATTAAACTGATATTTTCTGATAACTTTACTTTTGATTTGGTGGAGGCTCCCGAAAATATTCAGTTCCTGAAAGAAACTATAAAGACCGTTTGTGGTCATGATTTGGATATAAAATTAACCCTCGACACTAGTATTCAGGAATCATCTGTAGAATTTGCTTCTGAAGAAAAAAAAAAGTTCGTAGCCGCTGACACTGGAAAACAGAAATCTGAATCGGAAATTATTCAAGACGCTCTGGACATTTTTGGAGGCATTGTGATCAAATGACAGTTATTACAAATAAGGAGGAAAATGTTCTTGGGCATTTATAAATATTATGTTTGATAAAAGTTGGACAGGATTATTCAAACAAGCATCAGAAATGCAATCCAAACTTACTGAAATTCAAGAAGGCTTGGCTGAAAAGAAAATTGAGGTAAGCACCGGTGGTGGAATGGTAAAAGTTGTGGCAAATGGACTGAATGAAATCATATCCATAAAAATTGATGATGAGTTGATTAACATGAAAGACCGAGAGGTTCTCGAAGATTTGATTACGGGAGCCGTCAACGAAGCCAGCAAGAAGGTTAAAGAATTAGCTCAGGGCGAAATGACAAAAGTGACTGGGGGTATAAAAATTCCCGGCTTGTTCCCTCCGACTTGAGAAATGTAACCTCACAATTTTCTAAATTTTTTTCAATACATTAAAATATGCTGTGAATTAAATTTAAAGGCGTGGGGTCTTTGCGAACTTCATTAGGATTCGGATATTTCCAGCAACACGTATGCCTAAAACGTGATAAATAATGGAAAAACAATTTATCAATCCATATAGGATAAATATCAATTAATAATATGGTTTATAACCATACAGTACCCTATGAAGAGACCAACGGCGATAACAGAACTTATAGAAGAATTGAAAAGGCTTCCAGGGGTTGGGCAAAAGACTGCTGAGCGTCTGTCATTTTTTTTGATGCGGAGTAAAGTGGATCAAGCCACTAAACTTGCAAATGCAATTCATAATATAAAAGATAAAATTATCCTCTGTTCTGTTTGCCACGGAATAACCGAAACTGATCCTTGTGGGATTTGTTCTAATAGCTCCAGAGACCAAAAACAGATTTGTGTCGTAGAAGAACCGCATGACGTTTATGTTATGGAAAATATGGGTTATTACAAAGGTGTATATCATGTTTTAATGGGAGTCATTTCTCCATTGGATGGAATTGGCCCAGACGATTTGAACATTGAACTTTTAAAAAAGAAAGTTGCTAGCAAAAAAATTCGAGAAGTTATTCTTGCTACCAATCCAGATATGGAAGGTGAGTCTACCGCCGTTTATATTTCAAAAATTCTTAAACCACTAAATGTAAAAGTCACGCGCATCGCTAGGGGCTTGCCGGTAGGATCCGATATCGAATACGCCGATTCCGTCACCCTGCTGAAATCCCTTGAAGGACGTATGGAAATGGGCTAACCACTGGGTGTGGAACCATTTATATTGTTTCTTGGCTTTCATGCTCCGAATGCATAAATAGAGTAAAACTCTTAGCGTAAGAGTAATAAATCCCTTTTTAGGGGGTTCAATTCCGCTTGACAATATGGTAAAACAAGGTTAATTTTCAATCCCTTAAGATCGAAATTTCTCATAAAACCATTCCGGTGTGGCGCAATGGTAGCGCAATCGGCTGTTAACCGATGTGTTAGAGGTTCGAATCCTCTCACCGGAGCCATTTATAACCGTCTTTAAGACGATGCTTTTATTTCGAACCCTGTCGAGGCCCGACAGGGTTTTGTTTTTTTGGAAACAGGTTGCATTGGTAAAAATGTTTAGTTATTCTCTCCTAAGTAAGAAAAATACCTTTTTCAACAATAAGATACGCAATGATAAACCGTCCTAGAAGAAACCGATTGACCCCAAGAATCCGAAGTCTGGTTGGAGAAACAACTATCCAACCTAAAAACTTGGTCTGGCCTACTTTTGTGCAAGAAGGTAAAAGCCAAAGAACACCTATTGCTTCAATGCCGGGGATATCCAGACTTTCTATAGATCAATTGGTTGCTGATTCAAAAAAGGCTTTTGAACTAGGTGTTCCAGCGGTTGCTCTTTTTCCTGCCATTGATGATTCCCTAAAAAATCCAGAGGGCAAAGAAAGTTTAAATCCGGACGGTCTATTACAACGAGCCGTTAAAGAATTAAAAAAGCAATTGCCTGAATTGGTCGTTATCACCGATGTGGCATTGGATCCTTATTCTAGCGATGGGCATGACGGTCTCGTCCAAGATGGACAAATACTCAATGATGAAACCCTGCCGCTTCTTGCTGGTATGGCAGTTGCTCAAGCTGAGGCTGGGACTGATGTCGTCGCCCCTTCAGATATGATGGATGGACGAATAGAAGCAATTCGTTGGGCTCTTGATGAGGCTGGATTCCAAAATGTTTTGATCTGTAGCTATTGTGCAAAATATGCCTCAGCATTTTATGGGCCCTTTCGTGATGCATTGGAATCAACACCTAAAGCAGGAGACAAGAAAACCTATCAAATGGATCCCGCAAATGCCCGCGAAGCCATCCGTGAAATACATTCGGATGAAGAAGAAGGGGCCGACTGGCTGTTGATCAAACCTGGCCTACCTTATCTGGATGTGATACGTTTAACCCGCGAACATTCTGAATTACCGATTGCCGCTTATCATGTCAGTGGCGAATATGCGATGCTAAAAGCAGCAGCAGAAAAAGGTTGGCTGGATTATGAAAGCTGCCTGATGGAATCTCTTTTGAGCATGAGACGCGCTGGGGCCGACATGATCTTTACCTATGGAGCTATTGATGCGGCTTCACTCTTGCAACAATAAAAATATTTTAAGCACGACCTCGTTTTTTCTAACTCTCACCTTAAAAGGTCGCCGTGTCTAAAGCTAAATATTGGGTTCATGATTTAGACCCTTTCCTTTTTCAATTCACTGAAAATTTTGGCATTCGCTATTACGGACTAGCATACGCGTTAGGTTTTCTTGTAGCTATCTGGTTATTGCATATTTTTTGCAAACATGGCAAAGCAGCTCTTACACAGGAAGAACAATCCTTAACTATTACAGCAATTATGGTAGGCGTCCTTTTAGGTGGTCGATTAGGATATATGTTTTTTTATGCTTTTCAGGATGTTATCCACCGACCGTGGATTATACTTCAGGTTTGGAAAGGTGGTATGGCAAGTCATGGTGGATTCATCGGTGTGGTGCTTGCTTGTTGGTGGATATCCAAAAAAATTAAAATTAACTTTTTACAACTTGGCGATATTTTATGCCCTTTAGTTCCTCCCGGAATTTTACTGGGCCGTATTGCTAACTTTATCAACGGAGAATTATGGGGAAAAGTTTCCACCGTTTCTTGGGCTGTCATCTTCCCGCAGAGCGTACCAATTGGAACACCTCTTGAATTGATTGTGCCTCGACATCCATCGCAACTTTATGCAGCAGCATTAGAGGGGTTAATATTGCTAATTTATAGTCAATGGAGATTCTGGCGGACTGGAGTTTTGGCAACATCAGGTAGACTCACAGGAGAATTTCTGGTTTTCTATGCAGTAGTGCGTATTTTTGGTGAACAATTTCGCGAGCCCGACGCGCCACTCATTATGGGCCTCAACCGAGGTAGTTTTTATAGCCTTTTCCTCTTAGTGGCAGGTGCTTTTCTCGTTTTCCGTTCGCGAAAAACAGCCTAATGCAACCCCATACACCCGTTTACTAATAGGGTTTGTAGGCTTGCAGTAAGATATATAGGTAGTGTAAGCTGAGCCATCCAAGATGTTGATCAAATACTATTATTAAATCTTTAAAATATTATGAGCTCTGAATTATTATCTCCTGCGGGAAGTCCCGAAAAATTGAAATATGCTCTAGCCTATGGTGCTGATGCTGTATATGCAGGCATCCCAAAATTTTCTCTTAGAGCAAAAGAGAACCCATTTAAAGATCACTTGCTTAAAGATGCAATAGATTACACCCATAAAATGGGTAAAAAAATT
This sequence comes from uncultured Nitrospina sp., assembly GCA_913044145.1. Classification (GTDB taxonomy): domain Bacteria; phylum Nitrospinota; class Nitrospinia; order Nitrospinales; family VA-1; genus UBA8687. The sequence continues at coordinate 4,337 of CAJWOD010000061.1, forward strand.
TATATAACGGCCAATATTCTTCCTCCCAATCGAAAAATTGAATCTTTTAAAAAGTCTTTAGCTCAACATGCGGAGATGGGGCCAGATGCTTTTATTATGGCGGATCCGGGGATGATTCAATTTGCCTTGAAAGAGTTCCCTGAAATCCCTATTCATTTATCAGTGCAAACAAATACCATAAACTGGTCATCTGTAGAATTTTGGTACAACCTTGGAGTAAAGCGCGTAATTTTATCACGTGAATTATCTCTCGAAGAAATAACTGAAATTCATGCACGAGTCTCGGGAATGGAATTAGAATCTTTTGTGCACGGAGCAATTTGTATCGCTTATTCTGGCCGTTGCTTGCTTTCGAACTATTTTAATCACCGCGACGCGAATCAAGGAACTTGTACTAATAGCTGCCGCTGGGAATATGATATCCATGAAGAAAAAGGCAAAGATATGGAAGAATATGTACCGATCAAAGGTCAGTACGCAATTGAGGAGAAACAAAGAGATGGTGAGCTAATGCCTGTTGAGGAAGATGAGCATGGTACCTATATCATGAACTCTAAAGATCTCCGAGCCATAGAGTTTTTGGGCCCAATGAAAAAGGCAGGTGTTGTATCATTTAAAATCGAAGGTCGTTCTAAATCAATTTATTATCTTTCCTTGGTCACTAGAGCTTACCGACGTGCTATAGATGATTTAGAAGAAAATAGAAATTTTGATCCCAGCCTGATCGAAGAAATAGGTAAGACAGCTAATCGAGGTTTCACCTCTGCTTTTCTAGTTTCTGCAGCAAACCGCGATACAGAAAGATTTGATTCACCTCAAGAATCTAATCAGCCGCAGATTTTTGGAGGCCAAGTGGTCAATGAACGTTCGGGGTGGATGGAGGTCGATGTCAGAAATAGAATCGAGTTGGGAGATGAAGCCGAATGCCTTTCACCAGGCGGACAATATAAATTTAAAATCAATGCTATGGAAACGATTGCAGGAGAAAGTATTTCAGTTGCTCATGGAGGTAATGGAACAGTGTGGGTAAAGGCAGATGGCCCTGTAGAGCCTTATGCTTTATTGAGCCTGCTAAAAAATACCGTCTGAAATAGCGCAGATCCAAATCAAAACTTTCAGAAGTGGTTATTCTCCGGAATGTTTATATTTAGTCGTTTTTTGTGGAATTAGCCCAGGAAATGGAAAACAGGATTGCAAATATCAAAATTACCAAGACCCAATCTGTGAAACTGCTGACTTTATAGTCAAATATATCCTTTGCCAATGTGCCGTCAAAAGCAAGGGCAAGCACAATAATTACTAGTAGTATAAAGACTTTCTTCAAAGATTTATTTCCTTGAAATGACTTCCGCACTGCAATAGGGAATTTTACACAAAATATATTCTGAGTGCATCTATTACAAAGAATAAAATCCTTTGTTCTCTATTTAAAAGCACCTTATAATGATTTTTCTTTAATTTTTTTTTCAACATTAATTCAAAAAAGAAAATGCCAGTACCAGTTTTTCAAGCACTTAAAATAGGCTCTTATATTTTCAGACAAAAGATGAAGGGAAACAAACGTTATCCTTTAGTGATGATGCTTGAACCTTTATTCAGGTGTAATCTGGAATGCATTGGATGCGGAAAAATTCAAAAACCAAATGAAATATTGAAGCAAAACATGAGTCCAGAAAAATGTTTTAAAGCCGCTAAAGAATGTGGCGCTCCCATCGTTTCCATTGCAGGGGGTGAACCTTTAATGCATCCGGATATTGTTGAAATAGTCGAGGGACTAATTAAACAGAAACGGTTTATTTACCTATGCACTAATGCTATTTTGTTGAAAGACTTTTTGGATCGTTTGCCGGTAAGCCCCTATTTGACTCTTTCTGTACATCTCGACGGTATGGAAGAAGATCATGATCGAGTGGTTGATCAAAAGGGCACCTTTAAACTTGCAACCGAAGCAGTCATAGAAGCTAAAAAAAAGGGTTTTAGAGTTACCAGCGCTACTACATTTTTCGAAGATACTACTATTGAAAAAGCAGAGAGATTCCTGGACTTTTTAAAACCCCTTGGTATTGACGGAATTACCATGGCCTCTGCTTTCAGATACCCAGATGCACCTGACCAAGATCATTTTTTTGGCAGAAAGAAAACTTTTGAATTTTTTGATAAACTCCTTGAAAAGAATAAAAATGGTCGTTGGGATATCAATCATTCGCCCTTGTACCTAGAATTTTTGAGAGGAAAGCGTGATTACTCATGTACCCCTTGGGGCAATCCAAATTACTCCGTCCTCGGTTGGCAAAAACCTTGTTATCTTCTTGATGAAGGTTATGCTGAAACATTTAAAGAGCTGATGGAAACTACAGAATGGGAAAACTACGGCCACACAAATAATGAAAAATGCGCTGACTGCACTGCCCACTGTGGGTATGAACCAACGGCTGTTGATGAAGCTACTTCAACCGTTCGCGGCATGATGGATTCTGCGAAAATGGTATTCCAATAAACTAGTTTCTCTTTAGTGAATCAGGAAGAACTGTTTTATCGTTGATAACAGCGCCGTTCAATTGTTCTGAAGTAAGGCCCTGTGCCATCTTAAGGTTTGCTCCTTCCAACGAAGTATCTTTAAGTTTTGCCTCCATCAGATCGGCCTTCACAAGGTTGGTATTTTTCATGTTGGTGTTTATCAAATTTGCCCATCTCAAATTTGCACCCCTTAAATTTGCTCCTTCAAGATTAGAGTTTTCGAGATTGGCTTTTTTGAAATAAGCACCGTAAAGGTAAGCTCCTGCAAGGTTGGCATTTTTTAAGTTTGCACCTATTAATACAGCGCCCTTCAGCTTGCAGTTTTTTAAGTCCGCAAGGGCTCCTTCCTGCCCATTTGAATCTAGCCATTTTTTATGTTCGGAAAGAATTTTTTTTAAATCAAAGTTTAGGTCGTTCATCGCTTATCGACTGAAGATCCATTTATTGTCAATATTAGTTTTATCATTCAAAAAAAATAGAATTTTAATGTAGAATAGATGCTCCGATTAATCAGGTGCAAGATAACATGAACAGATATGATGTCATAGTAATAGGAGGAGGTCACGCAGGTTGTGAGGCAGCTTTAGCTTCTGCGCGAATGGGTTGCGCCACAGCACTGATCACCCTTGAAGCAGATAAGATCGCACTAATGCCATGCAACCCCGCCATCGGAGGGGTAGGTAAAGGGCATATTGTTCGTGAGATCGATGCTCTCGGAGGTGAGATGGCTAAGGTTATCGATGAGACCGGCATCCAGTTTCGTTTATTAAATTCTTCTAAAGGACCCGCAGTTCACGGTTATCGTGCCCAGGCAGATAAACACCAATACAAAAATGCCATGCGTCGGGTTCTTGAAAATACCTCTAAT
>CAJWOD010000062.1 GCA_913044145.1 uncultured Nitrospina sp.
GGAAATGGTTTATATTATTCTTTTGACAAGCTGCTTTTTCATATGATAAAAGTCGAGCTTCTTTTTTCCTAACAATTAAAGAAAAACCCATGAAGATTCACGAATATCAAGCCAAAGAAATTCTAAGAAAATACAACGTTACAGTTCCCAATGGAGTTCTGGTTTCAAAAAAATCTGAGGCTGCCCAGGCAGCTAAAAAAATAGGAACTAACGTTGTTGTTGTAAAAGCTCAGATTCATGCAGGTGGTCGCGGGAAAGGAGGAGGCGTCAAACTAGCCAAAACTCCCCAAGAAGCCCAAAAACATGCTGGTGACATTATAGGAATGACATTAGTTACCCCACAAACGGGACCCGAGGGCCGCGTGGTTAAAAAGGTGCTGATCGAAGAAGGGATGTCGATTGCTAAAGAACTTTATATGGGTATCCTTGTAGATAGGGAATCAAGTCAGGTTCTGATCATGGCTTCTGAAGCCGGCGGAATGGAGATCGAGGAAGTTGCAGCCGCCACGCCTGAGAAGATTATTAAAGAAACGGTAGATCCGGTTACCGGGGTTCAGCCTTATCTAGCTCGAAAAATTGCTTTTGCACTTAATCTCGAAGGTGCTGCATTAAAAGCTATCATCCCCTTCATCATCAATCTTTATGACGCTTTTGTAAAAGAAGATTGCTCGATGCTTGAAATTAATCCTCTGGTCATTACTTCTGACGACCGCGTTTTAGCATTGGATGCAAAAGTGGATATTGATGACAATGCCATGTACCGGCATAAAGAAACGCAAGCATACCGTGATATTGATGAAGAAGATCCTATGGAAGTAGAAGCCAGTAAGTTTCACCTTAATTACATCAAGCTCAATGGAAATATTGGTTGTATGGTCAATGGAGCAGGACTGGCAATGGCAACAATGGATATCATAAAATTATCGGGCGGTGAACCGGCAAACTTTCTCGATGTAGGTGGTGGCGCGGATGAGGAAATGATAGAAAATGGTTTTCGAATTCTTTTATCAGACGGCTCAGTAAAAGGAATTTTCATTAATATTTTTGGCGGCATACTTCGTTGTGATGTTCTTGCAAGAGGTGTGGTTGCTGCAACCAAAAAACTCCATATCAAAATTCCAGTCGTAGTTCGAATGGAAGGAACAAATATGGAACAAGGGCATCAAATTCTTAAAGACTCGGGTCTTAATTTCCTTATTGGTAACGGGATGAAAGATGGCGCCCAAAAGGTGGTCAAGGCAATAAAATGAGCATACTCGTTGATGAAAAAACCAGACTAATCACACAAGGCATCACCGGTCGTGAAGGCATGTTTCACACCGAGCAATCCATGCTATATGGAACAAAAGTTGTAGGAGGAGTAACCCCCGGAAAAGGCGGACAAACAGTTCTAGGGAAGGTTCCAGTATTTAACACTGTGAGCGATGCTGTCAAAGCAACCAAAGCCAACGCTACGATGGTCTTCGTTCCCCCACCTTTTGCTGCCGATGCGATTCTAGAAGCTGCCGATGCGGGTATCGAACTCATTATCTGTATCACTGAGGGAATTCCTGTAACTGACATGGTAGATGTCTATAAATATTTACAGGGAACTAAGAGTAGACTTGTAGGGCCTAACTGCCCTGGCGTTATTTCTCCAGGTAAAGCAAAAATCGGTATCATGCCCGCGCACATCCACAAAAAGGGAAGCGTCGGAATTATCTCTCGTAGTGGAACATTAACCTATGAAGCTGTAGGTCAACTAACCGCGTTGGGCATTGGTCAGTCAACCTGCGTAGGGATTGGAGGCGACCCAATCATTGGTTCACGTTACATTGATGTGTTGCAACTTTTTCAAAAAGACCGTGGAACAAAAGCTATTTGCATGATTGGGGAAATCGGCGGAACGGCAGAAGATGAAGCCGCCTATTACATTAAAAAACATGTCACCAAACCTGTTGTCGGGTTCATTGCCGGGCAAACAGCTCCTCCAGGTCGCCGGATGGGACATGCAGGTGCAATTATCTCGGGAGGACAAGGCACAGCAGAAGAAAAAATGAAGGTCATGAAGCGGTGCGGAATTAAGGTAGTCAAAAGCCCTGCCGACCTTGGAAAAACTATCCAAAAAGTTCTTTAGCAGCGAGCCCCAACGGTTCATATACCATCAATTTATCTCATGCTGCGAAGCCTTTAAGATAAGGCCAAACTCATATAAAGATATTTTACAAGCTTTTTTGGAATAATTTATACCCCTGCAGTATGAAACCGCCAATAGGGTAACTTGATGGGGCGGGGCAAAAGAGAAAATGCCTGATTAACTATCGCCCTCGCTGGAGGGCAAATCCTCATAGGAGAGATAATCGAGTCGACTCTCATAATCGAGTTGGTCAAAAGGTTTGCCCTGCCTAAAACTCGAAAAATGCAGATCTGCATAAACCGCAATAATGGCGTGAAGAACTTCATGCTCTTCCATGTCTTGCTCACGTAATCGCTTAAAAGTTTTCTCGACACATTCTGGTTGTCCTGTACGAAGTTGACTATCAACAATGGTATGTAAAACCGTATGCACAAATGGGCTGACAATCTGTCCATTAATTTCTTGTGGATAGGCAGCCATCTCTCCCTGAGTCCAGATCTCTTCAAATTCAGGGTGAAGATCCATAACATGGGCAATACGCGCGTCTAATTCTTCAAGATCTCGACCATGCTGCCTGTCTGAAGCGACTCTTAAAATGCGTGTTTGGGTTTCCTTATCAAACTGCACAAAAATAGACTCAAAAAAAGGTTAAATAGAATTATTACTTTTTCTCTTAGATGTATCTTCGGGTCAAGGCGTTTCCGAGAAATGCGTCCTTCGATCTTTACCTTTATCTCCGTAGACCATAAAAACTCGCTTTCCCTGCCGCATATGGTATTTTGCCCAGGCAGGAGATTTTCCTTCATAACTGGCATCGGGATCTTCCCCCTCTGCTTTCAAATAGTCTGGGTAGTCTAACCCTGCTTCATAAGCATCTACCAGCAGGCATTCAGTGGTAAAACCTTTGCCACCTAGACAAATTTTACTAAGAAATTCTTCAATTTTATTAGGGTCATTCATTTCAATAGGTTGCATAAAATTTTATATATTTTTTAATATAAATTTAGTTAAAATAAGCTGTAAAATAACTTAACTCTATAGCAGGTTATAATATTATTAGACTTTTTGGAACAAACCTCAATATTTAAGGTATATTAGCATAGGGTAGTGGATCGTCAAAACTACATAAAAATAACGAGAGAAATAAACCAGATATGAGTAAAAAAAATGCTTATTCAAGATAACCTTGTTTTAACACGTTCAGATCCTTCGGGTATGGGTGGAACCCAGCTTATTTATCGCTTAAAAAATTATGGGCTATCGGCGGTGAATAGGCCTCAGGAGGAAATTAACCAGATCCACTGGGAAGTGGAAGTCATAAAATTTAAGGATGATACCGTCTCAAGTTTTGAGGTTTGTCATACGACAGAACTGGCAGACAAAACCCTAAAGTTTTACACAGATAAATCTTTAAACGAATTCATTGAAAAATCTTTTCAATACTTTGAGGAGTTGGGTTCGCTGGAGAAAATGCTACCTCAGGAGCCTTAGAAAATACTGGTAGGCTAGAACCCATATAAAAGCACATTTTTTATGGGCTTAGGGCTTGACAGTTACCCGTATTGTTTCTAATATGTATCTCTTTTTAAAGAAACAAGGTTGTTCTTTTAAAAAGGGCATTTCTTTTCCTTCTAGCCCCAATTGTTTAAAGGGTTATTTTAATTTACACCAGAACCGTTAAAAGTTCTGAGAACTGATATTTTGGAAAAATAAGGAGTTTAATCATGGCAAATGTGGTAGGTAGTTCAGTTTGTAGAACCGCCGTTGATGAGGGAAAACCCGCAGACTGGGTGCCAGGAGGCGAAAAACAAACAGCAGTAGACCCAATGAAAATGTTTCACGAGCTTCCCCGAGAACAGCTATTTATTACAGGTAGTGAAGCAGCCAGGGAATCGATGAGACGTGCAAATATTGATATTGCTATCGCCTATCCTATTACTCCGCAAAGTGAATCCATGCAGCAGGCTGGCTATCTATATGATGAAGGCTACATCAAAGAATATTACCGAGCAGAAGAGGAGATTGGTACTTTCTCTGCTATTTCCGGTGCCTCCCGTGCAGGAGTGCGTAGCCTGACAGCAACTTCAGGCCCTGGTCTAATGCGCGGTATGGAAGCGATCAGCTCATGGCCGGGCGCAAGAACACCTATCATTATGCTGAACATGTGCCGGGTAATTAATACACCGCTTGCTATTCAACCTGATAACATCGAAATGTCATTCATGCTGAACACAGGAATCCTTATGTTACATGCTGAAAATCAACAGGATTTTTATGATTTTCCACTTGCCGCAATTTGTGCTTCCGAACAGGTTGACGTGACATTACCTGCGGTTGTGTCTGTGGATGGTTTTTTCTGCACGCATGCACGTGGCCCTGTAAAGGTAACCCCAGAAGAATACAAGTTGCCTCCTCGTGATGGATGGCGCTCTGCAGTCCCTGCAATGGATAATGAGAATCCTCCTGCGCGTATTTCCAGAGATGCCCCGATCCAGAAGAGTAACTTCATTAGTTATCATATGCATTCAAGTTGGCAGCAGGAAGTCTTTGCAGCTGTGGAACGGTCAGCTAAATATTTTCGCAAATACCTAGGCAGCCTAGTTGAGGTAGTTAATCCTGGCGCAGAGGACTTCATCGTTGCCTCTGGGTGTGCAGTCTCCCAGGCTCGCGAAGCTGTAAGACAGGAAGGCGAAAAAGGACGAAAAGTCGGCCTTGTTAAAATTAAAACGATTCGTCCATTTCCAACAGAAGAAATCTACGAGGCAGTTAAAGACGCCAAACGAATTCTTATTCCCGAGTTTAATCAAGCGGGATGGTTGCACAAAGAAGTTTGCTCTGTTCTTTATGGACGCACAAAAGGAGTTATTAAAAATGGCCCGAGGGTATATGGCGGTATGACAATGCCGACAGAGATGATCCTCGAGTGGCTTGAAGAGTTTCGGAAAGAAGTAAAATAATCGTTTGATTAGCTTTATTGTTTAGCCTTTTAAACACAGGTATAATCGCAATAGTTTAAGGCTTTGTGCAGCCTGTTTATTAAATAATTAAGTAACTATTTAAGACCTTTATATAAAGGATATATTCTATGTCTCTTGAAACTTTAAGACCTTCACCGGCCTTCAAAGATGTGCTACCTGTTGAGTACAAGGATCTGGTAGAACATGGCCCTTACAACAACCGAAATGGCAAGGAAACCCAGTCAGTAAAAGTTACAGATATGGGGAAATTTAAGGAAGTTATTGAAGAGCATCCTATGTGTGCAGGCTGTGCAATGACACTATTCATTCGCCTGACTTATATTGGAATGCCAAACCCTGAACATACGATTGTTGTAGGAACAGCGGGATGTGGCCGTTTAGCAATATCTCAGGCCTCAGTTCCTTTTATCTACGGTAACTATGGCGATACCAATGCAGTTGCATCGGGTTTGAAGAGAGGATTAGAAGTTCGTTTCCCGAATCAGAAAAAAGATGTTGTGGTGATGGCGGGTGACGGCGGCCTCATCGACATTGGTTTCCAGGGCATGATGCATAGCTGGTTCCGCAAAGAAAAATTCACCACGATCATGCTCGACAACGAAGTTTATGGAAATACGGGTGGCCAAGAAAGTGGCATGACCAATCATGGTAAAGTTCTCAAAATGGCTCCACGAGGAAAATTTGGAGATAAAGTCGATGCATTAGGTCTGGCGAAGGTGGCTGGAGTTGATTATATTGCCCGTCTTGCTCCAACAAATCCGGCGCGCGTTGCTCGTACGGTTCGCCGGGCAATCATGGTGGCTCGAGAAGTTGGACACAGCTACATACAGGCTTATACTTCCTGTAATATTGAATACTCAATTCCTACACCTGACGTTATGAAAGATGCCTTTGAAATCGAAAAAGAACGCTACGGTTTTGAAGAAATCATTTCACCGGCAGCTAAAGAATATTTAGATGAAGTTGAGAAAAAAGCTAAAAAGAAAAAATCTGACCGATAAAAGGAGGAGAACACTAAAATGGCAGAAGCAGTAGAACCGGTTAAGAGATATAACATTCGAATGGCAGGAATTGGTGGGCAGGGTGTTGTGACAGCATCTCATATAGTTAGTAACGGGGTGGTCATCTCAGGTGGCTTTAGTTCTCTGGTTCCTTTCTTTGGGTCAGAAAAACGTAATGCGCCCGTTGAGAGTTATGTTCGAATTTCAAACTCAACGATTTATGAGATAGGTGAAATCATTTTCCCAAATGTTCTTATGATTTTTCATCCTTCCGTTATTACCCTTGGGAAGTCTTATACCATGCCTTTTTATACCGGATTGAAACAAAATGGGATCATCCTGATTAATAGCAGGACCCCGATTCCTTTCACTCCTGATGAAGAAAGAGAGCTAGAAGAGAAAGAGGCCCGGATCTACTACTTACCTGCAACGGAAATGGCAAATGATCTCGCAAAAACAGAACTGGCTACTAACATGGCCATGTGTGGAGCAATTTCTGGGATTTTTGGCCTACCTGATGCTAAATCCCTAGCAGAGTCTGTAAAAGATCGGTTCATAGGAAAAGGAATTGTAACTTCTGGCGGGACCGCCGCCTTAGATAGTGCCATCGAGAAAAAGTTTGCTAAAAAGCAAAAGTTGCTTGAAGCTAACCAAAAGGTACTAGATGGAGCAATACAATACACCATTGATCAAGGCTGGTCAGAAGTAGAACAACCTGCTAAAAGCACCGCCTAACGTTTAAAAACTGGAGAAAACATGTACTACATTGCTGAAGTTGATAAGGGCATATGTTCGGCGAAGAACTGCCATCTATGCACGCAGTATTGTCCTGAATCAAACTGTATAAACTATAGTGAAGAAGATAAATCCGCCTACGTATCAGTTGACCGATGTAAGGCTTGTGAAATATGCGTCTATATTTGTTCGGATATTGCTAAAAATGATGCAATACAAATGAAATGGATTGATGACTTAAATGAAGGCTTTGTTATAAAAAAATCCGGAGTAGTTTTACGATAAATTTGCTTAATAAAAAAAAGGTATTTGAGCCCACCAGCTCAAATACCTTTTTTTCGTTGAATATAAAAAATAAATTTAAAAAGAAAGTATTAACATGGAAAGAACTTTTGCAATCATAAAGCCTGACGCAGTCGAACGAAATTTAATTGGAAAAATTCTAGAACGAATTGAGTCTAATGGATTCAAAATAGCTGGAATGAAAAAAACGCAACTCTCACAGAAAGAAGCTAAAGGCTTTTATTATGTGCATAAAGAACGGCCTTTTTTCGATAGTCTGACCGAGTTTATGTGTTCCGGTCCTGTAGTACTTCTGGTCCTTGAAAAAGAAAATGCAATAACTGCTTGGAGAGATTTAATGGGTGCTACAAACCCTGAAGACGCAAAAGAAGGAACCATTCGAAAAGACTTCGCATTAAGCATTGAAAAAAACTCAACGCATGGTTCAGATTCTGCAGAAAATGCAGCATATGAAGTGTCATATTTTTTTAGCGAAACAGAAATTCTTTAAGGACTCAACCGTTTAGAAAC